>CAYPIM010000001.1:0-3985 GCA_964410795.1 uncultured Lewinella sp.
TCGGGATGCCTATTGTTTAAGCAGTTCAATAGACTTGTGTAGGGAGCGTAGCTCCCCAGGAGAGGGGCTGGAGGTCAGGTTACGAGCGGCAGCGAGCTACCTTGCTTTGTGCTAATTTCAAACTTCCTTCACCACTAGTGCTTTGTCAAGTTTGATTTTGCCACCACGGCAACTAATTTAGAATTGCTCCCCTCTCCTCCGGAGAGGGGCCGGGGGTGAGGTTACGAGCGGTGCGAGCTGCCTTGCTTTATGCTAAGTTCAAACTTTACAAAACACTAGTGAAAGATGCCTGACAAATTACATGACGAACCTTCTTTGCGTAGAATCATTTAGAGGCCGGAGGCCCGTTTCCCTTAACATACTCCCCATGTTTTATTGTTCAATTTGTTACCCACGCCAGCAAAAACTCCATGATTTCAGATAAGCCGACGGAGCGCAAACGGTCTACCTTGCTCCTCCACCGGAGTTCACCATGCACCTGCGCCCGCGCCCTCTTAGGTAAGTACCACGCAGGAACCGTCTTATAATAGAACCCGTATCTTTCGTCAACAACCTATCCACTATGAAAAACTGCCTCCTTTTTCTCTCTTTCATTTTCCTGACTACCTGTAATACAGCTCAGACTGTGGTGACTTCCACCGTTGATCCAGTCGAATTCATTGTTCTGCAAATGAACGATGTCTACGAAATTGCCCCGCTCGAAGGGGGTAAAGCCGGAGGACTGGCGCGAGTAGCCACCGTACGCCAAGAACTATTGCGTGAAAACCCGAACGTCATCTCTGTCCTTGCCGGAGACTTCCTAAGCCCCTCCTTTCTCGGTACCATGAAGATTGAAAATGAAGAGGGCGCGCGCGAAAAAATCGCTGGGCTCCAAATGGTAGAAACCCTCAACGCACTGGGGCTTGACTACGTTACCTTCGGTAACCATGAATTCGATATCAGTGACCCCAATCTGCTCGAAAAGCGAATCGCTCAGAGTGATTTTGCCTGGACGGTCTGCAACGTAAACTATGTAGGTGAAAACGGCGAAGAGCGCGCCTTCCTACAGGGAGATAAACCCGTGCCGCCCTACCTTATACACCCAGTTTCTACCACCGACGGGCGTACCGTAAAGGTCGGTATCCTTGGCGTATGTCTGCCCTTCAACAAAACGCCTTACCTAAGGTACACAGACGTAAACGAAAGCTTTAGGCGTACCCTGGCCAAACTAAAGCCAGTCTCTGATCTTCAGCTCGCTATAACCCACAACAACCTCGACGAAGACATCGAGTTGGCTGAAAAAGTACCCGGTGTTCCTCTCTTTCTTGGTGGACATGAACACGCCAACCTCAGCCGGTACGTTGGCTCAACCATCATTGCCAAAGCAGATGCAAACGCTAAAACCGTCTACATCCACCGTGTCCGTTTTGATCCCAGAACGGGGATGACCAATGTCCGCTCGGAACTAAAAGTCATTGACGATACCATTGCCGAAGAACCCAAAACTAAAGCCGTTGTGGATAAATGGATCGGCCAGGTATACGGCCTCATGACCGATATGGGCTACGACGCCGAACGCGTTGTCATGAAGATGGACGAGCCCCTGGTGTGCAAAGAACACCTCATCCGAACCAGCCAAACCAACTACGGCAAGCTAACCATGGCATCCGTTGCCCGGGCTTTCCCGGACGCTGATCTGTACGCCCTCAACTCCGGATCCATGCGCCTGGACGACAACCTGTTCAATACCGTAACCGAATACGACGTTCTCCGGACCTTCCCCTACGGCGGTGAATTCGTAACCCTGGAAATGCCCGGGGAAGTAGTTTCTAAACTACTCCTAACGGGAATGAAAACGAACTATGGTGAAGGCGGCTACCTGCAACTGCTTGGCAATAATGCGGATGGGACCAGCCTCAACGGCAAAGTCATCGCCCCCTCGGAAATCTATAAAGTCGTAATGCCCGCCTTCATGGCTGGCGGCAACGAGGCCAACCTTGAATTCTTGAAAGATTACCTGAAGGGTGATCCCGTCAAAACGGTGATGATCGATGGAGAAACCATTAAGAACGACTTACGGGACTTGGTGATCGACTACATGAAGACGCTTTAAACCTGGAGCGAGCAGCCTCCGGCCGCTAGACCGGTATGAGTCGTCTCCGGCGACGAAAAACTTACCACCGAGGGTGGTTCGCTCCAGTCTCGCTACCGGAGGTAGCTCGCTCCATTGGAAGCCGTACCTTCGGCCCATGAAAATTGATAAATCCCTCCTCCAACGCGCTAACAACGCCTGCGAACTAAGCGGAGAAACCGAAAACCTCACCGTGCACGAGGTCGGCCCCAATTTTGATGGCGCTACGGAAAAAATGATCCTTGTTGTACAAAAACTGAAGGACCAGCTTGATGGCACTATTGAGCCTGAACCTAATGACTGGCGTTGTTTAAACGATAGTATGTGGTCTGAGGTCGAGGCCGTTAAGGTGGTCGCTTACCGGATGTTATACCAACTGCGCAGCGAAGGCTGGCCTCAGGACTTGCTTGACATGATGTACCTGGAAGACGAGACCCTCAAATGGGCCAAAGCGGGTTTGCCAGACGAGAATGCCCTGGTCCATAAAGACAGTAATGGCAACGTACTGCAAGCGGGAGATACCGTCGTTTTGATCAAAGACCTAAAGGTTAAAGGCGCCAACTTTACGGCTAAACGTGGTACAGCTGTACGTAATATTCGTTTGGTCCACGACAACGCCGGCCACATTGAAGGGAAGGTGGAGACGCAGATGATTGTGATCCTGACGGAATATGTGAAGAAGAATAAATAAAAACGGTTAGCAGCCCTGGTAAGAATACTGCATGGCTACGGGCCGCACCAATTCTCCTGGCCGCGCCTCACTGCTCAGAAAAAGGGTGTAGATGATGGTGTAATCCCAGCCATCTGCGTTGAAAGAGATAATGAAGTCGGTCTTCCCATCGCCGTCAAAATCTCCAGCGGCTTCGAGGTAAAGAGCAGACCCCGCCCGTCCGCCAGGATTAAGGATTTGATTTTGCTTCCCGTCTTCAAGGGTTAAAATGACCGAGGAGGCCCAGGAATTCGGCCTTCCGGGAGCAACCGTGATGCCGAAGCTGGCGCAGGCGGCGGCTGAGGCTAAGGCTCGGTCATCGGAAGTGTTGTCGTTGGTAATTAGGTAGCCGGAGCGCACGGTGGTCGGCCATGGCTTTTGGGTGCCGATGAAAAAATATGGCTGGGCTTCTCCGTCAGCTATCATATCAAGGCTTTCTTCGACTTCTCCGGGGAAATAGCGGAAAGTGGGTTTAACGGTGTTGACGGTAATGCCCGTGCTTCTGGGGTAAATGCCACGCCACGAATAGGCGAAAGGATCGTAACGGCCGTCCGCTGATCCGGCGTTGGTAATCAGTTGGTATTTTGTATTCATACCTTTCGGTAAGGTGTCGTTGGTTGCCGCTTGTGGATTGGGCATGCCGTAATATAGGTAAGCATCGAAGACGTAGCCAGTGTGCTGTCCGGCCTCAACTCTGGCCCAGCCGTTGGGTTGGAGGTATTCCTTGAAGCGATTGATTTCGTCAGGTGCATAAAGTTTCGTTTCCAGAATGGTCACTCGTGTACCGAAGGGCAAGCGGGCAATCACTTTACTGCCGGTGCCGGGTTCGGAACGAAGGTTCAGCCCGCCGGTGGCGATTACGGTGTTGCGGTTTTTATTTATCGTCAGCCCCTGCCAGTTGCTTTGGGCGCGGCCGCAGGTGCAAAGAAAGAGAATAAGGAGTAGGGTAGGGAGGTAATACTTCATGGTTAAATATTTTAGAGTAAAGATCGGTCCTTAGTCTTATCGATGTCTCACTCCTCTAGTAAACGCCGGTCCTGGCCAAGAATACGTGGAGTTTTACTGTATCATAGTCCCGGAGGGACGCTTAGCTTAGCGAGGGGTGAAGCAACGATCCGATAGGATCGTGCGTAACCCCTCGTTTTCGTTGGGGATCGTGCGTAACC
>CAYPIM010000001.1:4085-102250 GCA_964410795.1 uncultured Lewinella sp.
CGATCCGATAGGATCGTGCGTAACCCCTCGTTTTCGTTGGGGATCGTGCGTAACCCCTCGTTTTCGTTGGATCGTGCGTAACCTCCTTTTCGTTGGCCTTGCTGGCGGAGTTGTATGGTCAGACCTGATGGGAAAACATCCAGCTTTTACACGAAATGTCCGCTACTTTTGAACCGATGGTAATTGATGGGGTAAACCAATACAAATTCATCTGTATGTTTCACAAGGCCCTTTTCCTTTTGTTGAGTTTGGCTTCCTACACATTACTGCCCGCTAACCCCGCTGTTTGCTTAGATGAACCGATTGCGCTCGTTTCGGAGACTGATATCGCCCTTCCTCCTCCCTTCATAGATATCATGCGCGCCAGGCATGACGGAGCTTTCTACGACCGGCAGGCGCGGGAATGGCAAGCTGTTGCTACCGGAGAATGCTCTTCTGACGAGGCCTGGTTTCATTACTTTAAAACAGCCAACTACAGTAACCGCTTTGGCTCCGGAACCTACGACCTAAAGGCCATCCTTGCCGCTGGGGAAAAGGAAATGGACCCTGGTGGTTTCGACCTCCCCTACATCCGATTCGCCGCTAATAAGCACCCAACCGAGCGGTGGGCAGACCTCCTGATCGCTCATGCGAACAACCCCGATCGTTATGAAGCTTACTCCGCTCTGGCCGCCTATCACGAATCGCGCAGAGAAATCGACCAGCGAGATGAGCTTTTGGAGAAGATGCATCGGCTTAACCCTATTCCGGCTGGGGTAATGGAGTATAACTACAACCAGCTAATGTCTACCGGGAAGAACGCAATCCTCCTCACCAATGGAGATGCAGATACCTTCCCGAGCTGGATTCTTCAGTCCGTCTATGGTGTTCGTCAGGATGTGCTCGTTGTTAGTATCCCTCTGCTGCGAGGCTACCCCAAGATGCGTAAGGTTTTGCTCAGTTCCCTGGGCCTTATTGATCCGTTCCTAGCCGATGGGCCGGTGCCGTCCGTTGCTGAACTGCTGGAACTACTCACCGGTCAGTCCATGCCGATCTATCTCGCGGCTACTGGCCGGGATTACCTGGATGAACTACCAAAAGAAAAACTCTACCTCAGCGGCCTTGCCTTCTACTACGGTAATTCTCCGATTGATAACCTAGAAGTTCTGGCGGGCAACTTTGAAGGGAAATTCCGGATGGACCAACTTCGGCAACCGCTCTCTAACAGCCCCGCACAAGCCGTAGCGGACCAGCTCAACCAAAATTACCTACCCGCTTTATTGGAGTTGCACGACTATAATCAGCAAAACCCCTCCCCACGCTTTAATCAGGTACTGCCATTGTTACGGTCTGTTGCCGCCCGGGCAGGACAGATGGAAGAAATCGATGCTTACCTACGGGAAGATGATGACGCTCGGCTGGCAAGCAAAAACCCAGATGTCCGGGCCAAAGACATCCTAAAGGGCGTTGTATTTGTACCCGCTGGAATTTACCACCAGTCTCCCGCAGACTCGAAGATTTCCATTAATGCATTTTATCTTCAGGATACCGAAGTCAGCAATGCCGATTATCAACGGTTTCTGGAAGATTTGCTACGGCAACGTCGGTTTAAATTGCTTGATTCTGTCGCCATCGCTTCCTTGAAAATAGAAGACATTGAACCCGCCAGCCTACGTGAAAAGGTGGAAGGTCATTTCAACGGGGCCAACGCAGAAGCGCTGGGTAAATATCCCATCGTTAATATCTCTCATAAGGCTGCAGAGCTGTACGCGCGTTGGCTCACCGAGGCCTACAACGCTGACCCTAAACGCAAAGATGGACGGAACGTCAGGTTCCGTTTGCCCCAAGCCGAAGAACATGCGTACGCTGCACGCGGCGGGAAAATCAGTGCGCCATTTCCGTGGGGTGGGCCTTATTATCGTAACATCAAGGGGTGTTTACTCGCCAATTTCAATACTTTCCTGCCGGAGTCTCAGGCGGACTTCCAAAAGTTCGCGGATCGGGTAAGAGGAAAGACCGAACTAAAGCCGAAACAAAAGGCAGAATTGTTGAAAAAACTTGACTGTGATTACGAAGACGACGGTGGAGATTTTACCGTTGCTGTAGACGCCTATTTCCCCAATGACTTCGGCTTATACAATATGTCCGGAAACGTTGCGGAAATGACAGCTACCGAAGGAGAAACCATAGGGGGGAGTTGGTTAGATGCTTCCTCCTATATGCAAATAGGCGTAACCAAGCAGCGACAACTACCACATCCTTCCACCGGCTTCCGCCTCGTGATGGAGTACCTTGACTAAGGGTCAAGAAAACGCGTTGTATTTAATTTCCGTCCTTAATAACAACCAGAAAAGGATTATTTGACCGACCGGCAACTACTTATACAGGCCGCCCGGGGCCATCAACCCGCTTTCACTGCCCTTTACCAACGGTACGGTGCACGGCTCTACGCGTACTTTGTGCAGCGCCTGAACGGAGACCGGGTGCGTGCAGAGGACCTTAAACAACAGGTCTTTCTGAAACTGTTGGAGAGCCGTGCCTTCCGGGAGGCTGGTACGGGCCCTGATGACCTCTCCTCCTTGCTGTTTACCATCGCAGCCAACTTACTGAAAAACGAGTACCGTGGCGAAGAAAGGCGCCGCCGTCGGGAAACTACCTATTCCGAACTTCGGAGTATGAAAAATATACCGGAAGAACCCCGAGCGGAATCGAGACGGGTACATCTTGCCCTAGAACAATTGCCCGATCACCAACGGCTCTGTGTAGAACTTCGCTTCCAAAAGGGGCTCTCCACCGAGCAAACAGCCAAAGCCCTTGGCTGCTCACCCGGAACGGTGAAAAGCCGACTACACTACGGGCTCAAAAAACTCGCCGATCTGCTCAAAGCTTCCGAAATCAAATGACCATGGACTATCTCGATTACTTGGCGGACCACGAATACGATGCCCTGCCTCCGGCAGTGCGCGCTACGATAGATCGTACCGCCTACAACGAGCGGCGCGAGTTGGCGTTGCTGATGAAGGCTCCGGAGGAAGTTTTACCAAGTCGGCTACAAGCCGCTTTTCTGGCAAGTACGCCCGCTGTGTATGAGGGCGACGGAGCGCAGGATGTAAAGAGAGTCGATCAGCGCAATGTTCGCTGGTTGCCCTGGCTCGCTGCTGCCGGCTGGTTGTTCTTCATTATCTCCGGCGCAACCCTTCTGCTCCGGGAACCTGAAACCCTACTTGTTGAAAAAACGATCTTAGCACCTGCGCCCGCGCCCGAAAAAATAGTGGTCACCGATACCATCTACCAGACGGTTAACCAAATCAAATACCGTACGAAATATGATACGGTATACCGGGAAGTTATTCCCCCTGCCAAGTTGGTCTACGTACGGGACACGGTGTACCTGCCCCCGGCGAAACCCATATTGGTAAAAGGTAGTAGAAACCTGAGTGGAAAGGAACGGGTACTAGATTTCTTATTCAGTACCGAATAGAGAAGCGACTCTTGTTTCTTGGCCCACCTAAATAGTTGCCATCAACTCCTTAAAAACGCACCCGGTATCCAAGCTGGATACCGATCAGGGTATATTTTGTAGCATAACCAGAAGAAGGGTTCTCAAATCCTCCTTTGCCAAACCCTTGGATGCGCAGATTGGCAGTAAGCATAGTTTGTCCTGATAGGCTATAGGCTCCTCCCAAATTGGCCAGGAAACCAGGGCCGGTCAGTTTATTGCGGAAATGCCCGCCGCTTACCGTTCGGTAGTTACCCACACCGTCGTAAAGGTGGGCGTTGCCACTACTTCCCAGGTTGAAGGTAGGGCCACCTTCCACCGTGAGGCCCCATTTTGTGCCATCTACACGGTAGCCCAAAAGGACCGGAAGGTCAATGCTCCTAACAGAATTGTAGTACCTCTCCGTTGTCTTGGTTTCCGTAGAGACCTGAACCGTACCTGTTTGTTCGCGGCGGCTACCATCCGGGCTTTCAATTATGGCGACTACCGTCTGGACGGACTCAGTGCCAAAGGTGGTAAATTCGGATTCAACCTTGCTGTTTATGTTATTGTAAGTAATACCGGTTCGTAGGCTGAAGCCACTCGGCCGGTGATAACCAATCAAGCCCTGTAGGGTGAAGGCTTCAAGGGCTTTTTCGTACTGGTCGTTTACGCTTACCTGGCTTTCGTTGGGGGTGTCTCCAGCGATGTTCACCGAGCGGCTGGGAATGCTGATCGCAATTCCTGGCTCTACTGTCCAGTAGGGAGATTGCTTTTGGCGAATGCTTTTGGGTTTTTCATTGTTAGCCTTCAGTGCGTCAGCAATTTGGCGGGCTTCTTGGCGGGCGAGTCGGTTTTGCATGCGCTTTAAACGACGTTGACCAATTTCGTTCAGCCTGGCTTCCCGGTCTGCCTTAGCGTATTTAGCTTTATTTCTTTTCAGAATTTCACGTGTGAGCTTGTCTTGCTCTTTCTTGGCTTTTAAAGCCTCAAGACGGCGCTGGCTTTCAAGGCGGGCGTTCTCTTTTTTATTTATTGCATCTGCTTTTGCAAACTCGCGGTTCTGAAGCCAGTCTTGCCGGGAGTGTTTTTTCCGAAGCTCACGTTCAGTTTTAGTAATTACTTCTTCCCGATCCTGAGCACGACGGTTTTCTTCCTTGTTTTTGCGTTTTTGCTTACTGGCCTCAATAGTTGCTAGGCGGATGGCCTCATTTGTAGCATCGCGCTCATGCTTTTTTTGTGCTCTTGCTTCAGCCATTGTTATACGCAGGGCCTCCTTGGCTTTCGCTTTTGCCTGTTTCTCTTTTAGTGTTGCGATGCGTTTAGCTTCTTTCTCCACGATACGTTCGCTTTTAGCCCGCTCTTTTGATTCGAGGAGAGCTAAACGTTGACTCTCCTTTTCGTTGGTTTCTGTGTTTTTAATTGCTTCTGTTTGCCGCATTGAGGGCGGAATCTCCGCAGTTGTTGCGTCCGGATTATTGGATGGAGGATTTGTGGCCTGCGCTATAACTTGGGGCAGGGAGAAGGTGATGTGCTCGTAAAGTGATACTACCTGTTCATAAGCTTGTGGTAAAGGCAAAAATGGGATGGCTATTTTTGATTGTCTGGAAGTAGTAGTATTAGTGGTTTCCTGAAGCGGTAAGTCCGCAATTACCATTGGTTTGTTAATCCTAGGGCTTACGGACGAAGGAACAGGAGCTTGCTTTAAGGAAACCAGCTTAGTAATTTCCGTTGGAGCAGTTGTAAAGCTAGTGGGGGCCTCCGGGGCGCGTTGCGAAGTGAAGGCATTTGCGGCGATAGCTTCCGTAGTAATTCTTTTGGGCGATGGCGCAGGTGCTGTGGAGGTTTTTGAGGCAGTCTCTACAGCTAAAGGAGCTGATAAGGCAACTACCTGAAGTTCGTCTTCCACGCTCTGGGGAAGGAGTAAGTAGATGCCACCGATTAAGGCCAGGCCGAAAACCATCCACTTCCAGAAAGAGAGAATTGGATGTTTCTGTGGTAGGCGCGGTTCTACTTCCGCCCAGAGGGCGTCGGTGTCCAAGGGAGTAGGGTGCTGGCCGAGTCGTTTTCGGAGGATATGTTCTATTGGCCTATTTAGCATAACGAAGACCGAATTTTGGGCTTGAGAGAATGGCGCGCAGCATCTGCCGTGCGCGGGCGTAGTGAGACCGGCTGGTCCCTTCGGAGATGCCCATCATCTGGGCGATCTCCCGGTGGCGGTACCCCTCGATTGCGTAGAGGTTGAAGACATGACGGTACCCTTCAGGTAGTTCACCTACGCAGGCCATTATGTCTTCCGTAGCCAGGCGGTCGAGCACATAGGGCTCAACCGACGAATCCAGATGAGAAGATTCTTTGGAAATTTCCCGACGCATCCATTTACGGTCAAGCCGGTTCAGTGCGGTACGGATCACTACCTGGTACATCCACCCCTCAAAGGAGCCCCCGCCTTTATACTGTTCAATACGGGTTAGAATTTTTACCAAGCTGTCTTGCAGTACATCCTGGGCATGGGCGTGGTCTGGCACGTAGCGGAGTGCTACGGTGAAAAGCTGAGGGCTGAAACGATCAACGAGCTCACGCTGAAAGCTTCTTTGGCCTCGGCGGCAACCTTCAATGATGGTTGCAACCGTCATGTGCCGGCTCATAGTTTGATCCGGAATGTTCCCGTTACCGGGAGGTTGACAGCTTCGACGGTTTGGGTCGCGTCGTTTTGAAGATTCATGGAGGCGGAAAACGTTCCTTCAAAGCGGCTACCTTCCGTACTGAGGGAGATGCCCGTAAGCGTAATAGAATTACCGGGGTCAACATAGACCCGGCCTTCGCCATAAACTTGTCCGGGGGAAAGGCGATAGATTACGGCTTTGGCGTTCTCTTCAGCATATTCTCCGGTAGCTGGATCGCTGAAGTTAAGCAGCAAGCTGTATTCCTCTCCTCCCAGTACGCCAGCGGCACGGACCAGCCAGGTGAAGTTTCCGTTGCCCGGCCAGTAGATTGGTGCCAGCTGGTTGATGGGGATCTCCACGCCATCAATGCTGAGGGTGAAGTACTCTTCACTATCCAGATCGCCACAAACCGTCAGAGCTTCCGGCGTATTGTTGTCAGCTGCTCTACGGGTGAGTGGGGAAGATGCTCGGTAATCACGGGTAAAGGCCTGTATTACTATGTCTTCACCTTCACAATCGTTTATAGATACATTTGAGCTGCCGTCGGCACGTGTTGCTATGAATACTCCATCGTTCTCGCCGTAGCCATTTACCCAGATTTCGGTCTGACTTAGGTCCGGAAGCCCCGTTCCGGCACAGTCTACGACGTTGGCAACAAAAGAGGTCAGGTTAAAGTCGATCAGGATGTCTTCGCCGTCAAAAGCCATTCCGGGTGCGATGGGAGAGATTGGAACAATGTTGTTCTCACCAGTACATTCGTTGGTAATAAGAAGCTCAAGGTTGGTGTTGGCCGCAACCCAGGCACAGAGCTCTCCGTTGCAATCTATGGTAGCGTTCCAGCAGGAGAGCCCGCCGGCAATGTCGATGCTGAATGGTTGGTGCGTAAGCGGAAGCCCAGAAGGATCTACCAACCGGGCACAGAAGCGGGCAACTGGGTGGGCTATATCGCAGTTGTAACCGCCACCTACGCTTAGGTAGACGATGTAACAGTTGGGCCCAAGGGTAGCGGTTCCGGCGTCCTGCCAGTAGCCTGCGTTGTTCAGGAACCAGAAGCCGACTTCGTCCGGAGCATTTGGGGTAGTCGTAGGCAATAGTGGCATGCGTACCTCCGCAGGAGTTGAGGGATCAAGTTCGAGCGGTTCGCCGGCAGGTGTTTCCAAAGCAATGTCCATCATACCGTAGCTTTCCATGCTGGCCAGGTCGCCGTTTTCAAGTTGAGCCAGGGCGTTGCCGGGGCTATTGCGCATTTCACTTCTGTCTTCCGGAGCGTCGTGGTTGATGAAAACAGCTACTGATCCAGTGTAGGTGGAACCGTCTTCTTTAGTGGCAATGGTGTTTTCTAATAGGGAGATGGAAAAGTTCTCGGCAATGACGATGGCACCACCGGTTACGAGGTCGATCTCGCCAGCCTTTACTCTGGGTTCCAGAACGAAGGTTTCCAAGAGTTGCCCGTCTTCGGCTGGCATTAGTAGGCGGCGCTCCGGCCAGTGGCCGGGGCTGGAAACGGTTACCAGCGTACCGTCGGTACTCAAACTGCTGGCATCAATGGTCAGGCTACCGTCCGGGTTGGGCCGCCCTGTAGAACTCAGACCAGTAATGGTCGCATTGTTAATAGGCATACCATTCTGGCCAATAACGACGGTGGTAATCGTAGCGATTATTATCTCTGGCGGGGGAATGCTTCCGGTCCGGGTCGTTGTTATTAGGGGGCCTTCTTCCCTGCACCCGGTAAACACCAGGAAAAATATAACCAAGAGGATAAGGTGGCGCATGTGAATTCAGGGTTAGCGTTTGATAGTATAACCGGAATGTGGTGGGAAACGTGGCGGATGACTGTGGTAAAATAAGGAATTGGTTTAAATTTTTCACTCGCAACCTTATTCGCTTCCTGATAAGTACTGTGATCAGTGAAGAAACTTGCTCAAACAGCTTTTCTTTTTAACGTTCTTTGCATCCTGCGATCGCGCATAAAAAAGCCCCTCCACCAAAACTGGTGAAGGGGCTGCAACAATTGTTCAATTCTTAAGTGGGGATCTAAATGCTACAGTGCATATTCATTTGCCTTAATGCAGTGGTCAGCAACTACGCGGCGCAATTTAGCGGTGTTGCGGGCAGGGTACTGGGTAAAGCGCTGAATGCCCGCTACGAAAGTGTTCAGCAAGTCGCCTTCGGTAAAACCTGCTACGGCGTCAAGTGCGTTCTTAGCGATGCGAGCGTTGGCATCGTGGAAGTATACCTGAAGTACAGCATCAAGTACTTCTTGCGGTTGTGTGGCCTTTCCGGTCTGGCGCAATTTTTGAAGGCGGAGTAGGGTAGACTCGGCGTTGAGTAGATCGGCCAACATATCGGATACGTTCATCACGATCTCTTGGGCTTCTTTAAGGTCGAGCTTGCCGTCCATCTGAGCTTTTACCGCTGCTCCTACTACCATCAGAATGGTTTTTTTGAAGTCAGTAGTAGCTTTGATCTCGGCACCGTATGTCCCTTCCGGAACGCTGGTGTCCGCTGGTGTGGCGAGTTCTTTCTGAACGGCCCAAGCAGGGGTTGCGATATCTATGGCACCCTTCATGGCACGGCGCATTAGCTGAGAAACGCTCAAGAGTCGGTTGATTTCATTGGTGCCTTCGTAGATGCGATTGATGCGTGCATCTCGATACATCCTCGGTGCCAGGGTCTCTTCGCTGTAGCCCATGCCGCCGTGAATTTGAAGAACTTCGTCAACGGTATAGTCTAGTATTTCAGATCCGATGAATTTGAGTAATGCACACTCGATGGCGTACTCTTCAGCGCTGAGACGCTTGGCTTCGGCGTAGGATTTTCCGCTGGCTTTATGGCCCTCATTAGCATCTTGAATGAGTTGGCTGACACGGTAGAGGGAAGACTCTCCTGTGAAAATTCTGATAGCTGCCTCCCCGATCTTATACTTGATGGCACCGAAGTTAGCAATTGGCTGCTTGAACTGGATACGCTCGTTGGCATATCTGATGCCGAGGGAGACACTACCTTTAGCACCACCAACACTAAGTGCATGTAGCTTAAAGCGGCCAACGTTAAGAACATTGAAGGCTATTAGGTGCCCCTTACCTATTTCTCCAAGAAAAGCATCGGCGGGGATGCGGCAGTTCTCGAAGAAAACCTGACGGGTAGAGCTACCCTTAATACCAAGTTTGTCTTCTTCTGCTCCCAGCGTAATTCCGGGTAGGTTTGCAGGCACGATAAAGCCGGTGAATTTGTCACCATCAGCCTGAGCAAAAACGACGAATACATCGGCAAAGCCCGCGTTGGAGATCCACATCTTCTGGCCATTAAGCACCCATGCGTCACCGTCGCGCATCGCCGTCGTTTTCGCCCCGGTGGCATCGGAGCCGGAGCCTGGTTCCGTCAGGCAGTAAGCGGCTTTAAGTTCGCCAGTGATCAGGCGGGGTAGCCACTTTTCTTTTTGGGCCTCTGTACCATAATAAAGAATCGGGAGCATTCCGATGCCTGTATGGGCAGCAAACGAAACAGTGAATGAACCCGAGCTTGCACCCAATGCATCACAAATGAGAGTATTTGTGTTAGTGTCCATCTCCATGCCTCCGTATGCTTCTGGCATGTGGGTGCCGAGCAGGCCAAGTTCGGCCATTTGATCAAGTAATCTCGGGGCGATGTTATCTTTTTGCTTCTCGATGTTGTCGAGATTGGGGATGATGTTCTGCTGAATGAAGTCGTCCACCATCTGCTTTACCATCACCTGCTCATCGTTGAAGTCTTCAGGAGAAAAGGTGGTTTCAGGAATGGAGTCTGCAATGAGGAACTCTCCTCCTTTGAGGACTTTTAGTTGTTCTACAACTGTTGGCATGGTCAAGAGGTTAAAATGTTCGTTTAGCGAATTTTCGCTGCGAAGTTACGGGATATAAAGCGGCTGGTCAAGGGGAGTGGCAACTATTTAGCGAATTTTCGCTGATGAAATCAGTCCGATTAGGGACAGATAGAATAAATGCGATAGCATAAGGCATAAAAAAAGATCCAGGCGAATCGCGCCTGGATCTGGTATACGACTGTGCTGTCCACAGCGTCTCTCATGAAAAATAAACCTATTCTTAAGCTGCGGCATGGTAATTAAGATAACACATTGACCGCAGATATTGCAAAGATAACATTGTTGCGGATACAACGGTTACTCAATTAGCGCAAATTTTATTTTCAATACATATTTTTTAAGACAATACGAGGACACTTCTAACCGTAGCCTAAGTCTATTAGGCCGTTTATCCGATTTTCAGTGGCTTTTGCTGTTCGGCGAAGTCTTGCAAAATATTGGCGACAGTATTGTCCTGCTGTGCTGTCCAGAACGTTAGAATTGCTTACCATATTGTCAAACCACGTTTCCATTTGATTCTGGATGCGTTCATCTTCACTGATGATGTAGTTAGGGTTTACGAAGGTAGAGAACACATAGGACTGATAAGGTGATTTTGCAATGATCACATTACTGGTATTCGTCAGCTCATTATGGTAGACGCTGAAGCTAGGGTCATCTTTTCTGGGCTCTCGGCCCGGAGGAAACTTTTTCTTACTAGTGGCCATATGATCCATATGCCTGATCGTTAATTCAACTTCTTCGAACATTTTTACGATCAGCTCAGGATCGTTTAACTGACCTATTTCTACAGTATGTTCTATTTGCCGAAGCGTAACATCTAATACTCCCACTGACCACAATTCGCGACCAGAGATTTTAAAGAGTTGTGGCATCAGACGGTCTGCTATTTCAAATATTTTAGGGTCAATCAGCTCTGGCCTGAAATCAACATTCTTCCATTTGTCGAAGTTCCAGGACGTGAGGCCATATACGTAGGTTTTGAAGGCCAAAATGGTAGGAGTGAAAAACTCATAGTAGAACGGCAGGCCCGGAGAGGAGTAATCAATTTGTAAGTTAGGAAGCTGAAGGATTTTCTGGCAATGCGCTTCTAATCTTTGGTAGTATTCCAGTTCATTACTTACCTGGTCAAGGCCATTGGGATAATCAATCTGCTGACGAACATCCGGATATGTTTCCTGGTCGTTCAGCAGAATATTGAACTCTCTTGCCAGTGTCAGCATTTCGTCGGCTGTAAGAGAAGTATCTCCTCTTAAACGCCGATAGGTTGCGTCTCTACCAAGATTTAAGATCTCACAGATTGCGTTAACCATCTTGCCTCGCTTATCGAAGCGTTGTTCCAATTGCTTAAAAAACCAACGTTGAAAATTTTCTGAAGGATACGCGTTCATACTCTCTCGTTACGGACCTATAAAATAACTATTAGGTTGCCCTTACAATTGTGTAGTTCACATCAAAAGGCGGCACCTTTTGAAAACACTACTTAACACCTGTAATTTATTTTTCAATAACTGAGACGAGAGGAATCACTTGCTGTTCACGATGCTTAAGTTAAGGCTTATGCGTTGAACAAAAAAGTTATTTTTGAAAAAAAATAAAACATTTAATTTGTTTTTAACCGGCTAACACATTACTTTGCGGAAGCATGTGTATATAACTGACTACCACAAAAGAACTTAGCTCGGTAAAGAGTATTCCTATTCGTAATCGCTTTCATTCCTAGAAACTCACAACTAAAATGCACTTTTTCTCTTTAGGCCACTTCGGTGAACGGGTTTTCCTACGCCTTTTGCTACCAACCAGCTGGCTATGCACTTAAATGTTCATACAGCATTTAGCCTTCGCTATGGCGTTTTATTACCCAAAGTATTGATAAAGAAGGCTGCGGCCTGGGGAGTGAAAACATTGGCATTAACTGATGCGAACAACACTAGTTGTGCGGTTGAGTTTGTTGCCCGCTGCCGGAAGGCTGGCATTAAACCAATCCTGGGCATCTCTTTCTGGCGAGATGGCCAATGGCTGTACTCCGGCCTGGCACGTAACGCGGAGGGTTGGCGAAACCTATGTGCCTTTTTGAGCCGATATTCGCTGGAAGAGAAAGAATTACCCGCAGTTCCACCACCGATGAGTGATGTGTGGATTATTTACCCACGGCTTTGCAAGCCGATCCGCGATTTTCGGGACAACGAGTTACTTGGTATTCGCCCCCAGCATGTCAACCGACTTTTTAGCCATGAACTACGTAATTTTCAACACAAATTGGTTGTGTTGGCTCCGGTAGTTACAGTTACTGATGAAGACTATGCCCGCCATAAGACCCTGCGGGCCATTGACCTGAATACTGTCCATACAAAACTAACACCTCGTGACCTGGCGCAGCGTGGAGACCGCCTGTTGCCACCTGATACACTACTGGGCTTTTACAAGGCCTACCCGGCCATTATTCGTAATACCCAGCGTATTATTGACTCTTGTTCCGCGGAGTTGGAAACGGGGTTACAGATCAATCGTAACTCCTTCACGGGGTCCAAAGATGGAGACTATGCGTTGTTGGAGAAATTAGCCCTTGCGGGCGTCACCCGTCGCTACCCGCCGGGTATCCGTTTTCAGAAGGCACGTCTCCGGGTAGAGCGGGAGCTTGGCGTGATCCGAAAGCAGGATTTTTGCTCGTATTTTCTCATCACGCATGATATTGTTCGCTACGCCCGCGCGGCCGGCTACCAGCATGTGGGGAGAGGGTCCGGTGCGAACTCCATCGTTGCTTACTGCATTACGATTTCTGACGTAGACCCGCTCGAGCTTGATCTCTATTTTGAGCGTTTCATCAATCCTTTTCGAGCTAGTCCGCCGGATTTTGATATTGATTTCAGTTGGGATGAACGGGACGATGTTACAGACTATGTTTTTAAACGTTATGGCCGTGACCATACCGCGCTGCTGGCAACCTACTCCACTTTCAAAGGCCGTGCCGCACTACGTGAAGTAGCAAAGGTGTACGGTTTGCCGAAGGAAGAGGTAGATCAGCTAGTCCGTGATCCTCACGGCCGTGCAGCGTTAGATCCCAAGGCTGCAGAGGTGCTGAAAATTGCTGTTGGCCTGCTCGGTTTACCTAATCATCTCAGTATTCATGCTGGAGGTATTGTGATTACCGAAAAACCAATCCACTACTATACGGCGCAGCTGCTTACGCCAAAGGGGTTTCCTGTTGCACACTGTGATATGTACCACGCTGAAGACCTTGGTCTGCACAAATATGACGTGCTAAGCCAGCGGGGGCTGGGCCATCTGAAATCAGCCGTAGATCTTGTGCGCCGAAACCAGGGGAAGGCTGTTGACATCCATGATTTGGAGGAGATCAAGAATGACTCGAAGGTTAAAGCAATGCTTAAGAGTGGCAATGCCTTAGGCTGTTTTTACATCGAAAGTCCCGCTATGCGAGGCCTGCTTACCAAACTGAAATGCGACAATTATATCCACTTAGTGGCGGCAAGTAGCATTATTCGCCCCGGTGTTGCTAAATCGGGGATGATGAAAGAATATATTCATCGTTATCACTTTCCTCACAGCTTTGAATACCTCGCCCCGGTGTTTGAGGAACAGCTGGGCGAGACTTTCGGTATCATGGTGTATCAGGAAGACGTAATGAAAATTGTCCATCACTTTGCGGGCTTAGGATTGGATGAGAGTGATGTGCTGCGTCGGATAATGAGCGGTAAAAAGCTTGATGGCGATACGTTTAAACGCCTGAAGGAAAAGTTTTTTGCGGGAGCGCAGGTGCGGGGTTATTCGCTTCAAAAGGCAGAGGAAGTCTGGCGACAAATAGAATCTTTTTCTGGATACAGTTTCTGCAAAGCACACTCGGCCTCCTTCGCCATGGAGAGCTTTCAAAGTCTTTACCTCAAGGCTTACTATCCACTGGAGTTCATTGTTGGTGTTATCAACAATTTTGGCGGCTTCTATAAAACAGAGTTTTATATTCATGAGGCTCGTATGGGCGGAGCAACTATCCACGCTCCTTGTATTAATAGGGGGCGCTACCTGACCGATCTTCAAGGCACAAAACTATATGTAGGCTTCGTCCACGTCAAGGGCGTATCGGAGCAATTGATCCTTCGTGTTTTATTGGATCGTGAACGGGGAGGGGATTTTCTTTCACTGACTGATTTTTGTGCCCGTCTTCAGGTTGATGGCAGCCAGCTGGAGCTGTTAGTGCGCATTGGAGCTTTTCGCTTTACGGGTAAAACGAAGTCAGAATTGCTGTGGGAAAAAAATGCGGTGTTTAATCCTAGAGTGAAACAACATCCCGCACCGGAACTTTTCGCCAGCAGTGCGCCGACGCAGTATTTTCACCTGGACCTGTCCCCTAATCACCGGAGCGGGCATGCGTTTACTGCAGAGGAGTTGGATCAGGCTTTTGACGAACTAGAGCTGCTGGGCTTCATGCTTTGTTCCCCTTTTTTACTGGCTTGTATACCTTCGCAAGTTAAAGCTGTTGCTCAGAATGGTGAACCTGTGGAAAAGAATACCTCAAGCGCTAAGACTGGGCTTGTATCATGCACGCATATGCCCTTGAGCACTGCCGGGATCCGGGTCCGGAAGCATTTGAATAGCTGGGGAGATGCCAGCCAAATCAAAATGATAGCACGCGTAATGGATCGACAAGCGACGGAACTACGGGCCTACTTCGTTTGCGAAAAGGTGGTGTCAACCGTACAGGGGAATCGTATGAGCTTTGGTTGCTGGTTGGATGAGAACGGGCGTTGTTTTGACACCGTTCACTTTCCGGACAGTCTTGTGAAGTACCCTTTTTCCGGACCGGGTGTCTACCGCTTGCGTGGCCGCGTTACGTGGGAGTTTGACTTCCCAAGCCTCGAGGTTTGGGAGATGGAACGACTTGCCTATTTACCGGATTTGCGCTTTGCTCCTTAGTCCACACGAAGAACAAGCCCTTTAAGGTACTCTCCCTCCTGATGATAAAGGTCGACAGGGTGGTCTGCTCCCTGGCTGAGGTGGTGAAGTACCCGGCAGTTTCGCCCGGCTTCCAGCCCGGCGGCGACGATGGTGTCGTAGAATAATTGTCGTTCCACTACGCGGCTACAGCTGAAGGTGAATAGCAGCCCGCCTGGCTTAATGGCCTTCATTGCCCGGGCGTTGAGGCGTTTATAGGCCTGGACGGCTTTGTGCCGTTTGTGCTTGTTTTTAGCGAAGGCTGGTGGGTCGACAACGATGATGTCATACGGATCATCGTCGGCGTGCTCCTTAAGCCATTCCATAACGTCGGCAGCGTAGGCTTCGTGCTGGGCGGAGAAATCACCATTGCGAACAACATTATCGTTCGTGAGGTCGATGGCACTGCCGCTTAGGTCTACACTCTGCACCTGCGCACCGTCGCCCAAAAGTGCGTACACGGAAAAGCCCCCGGTATAGCAGAATGTATTGAGCACTCGTTTGTCCTTGGCGTAGCTCCCCAGGAGCCAACGATTGTCGCGTTGATCGAGGAAAAAACCGGTCTTTTGTCCACCTGCGATGTCTACGCGAAAACGACGACCATTCTCTAGAATTACTACTTCAGTGACCTGCTCTCCCGTTAAGACACCATCTTCGGCGGGGTAACGATCAGGTAAGGTCCTGGCACTTTTGTCGTATACCGTCGTGATCTTGTCGCCCATCAGCTCCAGGAGTAATTTCGCGATCAACTTTCGCTGGCGGAACATGCCAATACCGTGACACTGGATGACGGCTACGGACGCGTAACGGTCTACAATCAACCCTGGCATCCCATCACCGGCAGCGTGGACGATACGGTAGGCGTTCGTAAGCGGATCTTGCGATAAACCAAGTTGACGGCGTAAGTCGAGGGCTTGGTTTAGCTTTTCGCGAAAGATTTCTTCGATTGGCATCACCTCTTCACCGAAGGCCAGTAACCGCACCCGAATGCCACCACTCTGATAGTGCCCGTAGCCTAGTCGTTCACCATTTATGGCATCGACCGCGACCAAATCACCATCTTCAATGCCGTCTTCCTCACGCTTTATCGCTCCGGAAAACACCCACGGATTGCGGCGGCGAATGGCCCCGTCTTTGCCTTTTTGGAGGGTTACTGTCTTCATGGGGGCGAAGGTAGTGAATAGTGGGTAGTAGATGGTTTGTAGTTCAAGCAAGGTGTGCATAGCGAAATACACCGGCGGAAGTCGCCAGACCAACTTTCATCCGACTTCGCCAGACTAAAAGAATTGGACTGGTGACCCGCCGTTAACCTGTTTCGGAAGGAACGCGAAGCAGCTTCTTTAGAAGCCGCGAAGGGAAAGGACCCCTCCCCCTAAAATCGCCACCGCCGAAAGGCCTCAATGGCTTCATATTCCGTAAGCCCCAGCTGATTGTAAGCTCTGGCCGTTTCTCGGTTGCGCTGCTCCGCCCGTTGCCAAAACTCCCGGTCGTCTTCGCCCTGGAACATGACACCGTCCTTTTGGCTCTGGTGAAAGAAAATGGCCTGTCGTTTTTTGTCAACTTCCTGCGGGGAGAGGGGCACGGCCATCTCAATTTCGTGGATCGGCCACTCCTGCCATGCACCACGATAGAGCCAGAGCCAGGTGTCGGCAATGGCTTTGTCGCCCTTCAATTGTTCGAGGGCAGCAAAGACAGCATCAAGGCAAACCTTGTGGGTCCCGTGCGGATCCGCCAAGTCGCCAGCAGCATAAATTTGATGAGGGCGTACGGCCTTAATTAGGTCAGCGGTCAGGTCGGTGTCAGCTTTGCTGAGGGGGAATTTTTTGTTCTTGCCCGATTCGTAGAAGGGCATGTCCATAAAGTGAATCTGCTTGTCAGGTAGACCACAAAAGCGTGCCCCGGCTGCTGCTTCCCCCCGGCGGATCAGGCCTTTGATCTGGCGTACGGCCGGTGGGTCAACATCGGCAGCGGGGTCCGGGCTGCGGAGGTAGGCGATGGTCTCGTTTAGTTTGGGGTTGTCTACCCCTGAGGCTTTGTTGATCTCGTAGCTGAACTCGGCAAAGCGAAGAGCGTCGGCGTTTGATACCGCAATGTTACCGCTGGTCTGGTAGGCTACGTGGACCTCGTGGCCCTGGTCTACCAGCCGCAAGAAAGTGCCGCCCATACTGATCACGTCGTCGTCCGGGTGAGGACTGAATAGGATGACCCGCTTTTTGGCGGGACTTTTGCGTTCGGGGCGCTGGCTATCATCGACGTTAGGCTTGCCACCGGGCCACCCGGTGATGGTGTGCTGGAGCTTGTTGAACATCTGGATGTTAAGCTCGTAGGCAGAGCCATCACGGGCCAGTAGGTCAGACATGCCGTTGTTGTTATAGTCGCGCTCGGTCAGTTTCAAAACGGGCTTGTCTACATAGCTACTCAACCAAATGATGGCTTTGCGGGAGAGAGCTTCGTTCCATGCACACGGCCCCACGAGCCAGGGTGTCTTGAAGCGGCGCAAGTCGGAGGAGGCTTCGCGGTCAAGCAGGATGGTGAGGTTGTCGTGGTCTTGCAGGAAGGAGGCGGGGATTTCGCTGGTGCGCTCCCCTTCTACGGCGGTTTGTACAATAGGCGCTTTTTTGTGGCCCCAGGCCACGAGTACTATGCGTCGGGCCTTGCGGATGGTGTCAATGCCCATCGTGATGGCGCGGGTCGGGACGTTGGCCATCCCCTGGAAGTCGGGGCCTGCGTCTACCCGTGTTAGGTGATCGAGGGTTATTAGGCGAGTGAGGCTGCGGGAATTGGACCCCGGTTCGTTGAAGCCAACGTGGCCCGTCCTACCAATACCGAGCAGTTGGAAGTCTAAGCCGCCGTGTACTTTTATCTTTTCTTCATAATCCATGCAGTGTTGATAGACGTCTGCCAGTTCGATCCGCCCGTCGGGGAGGTGAATGTTTTCGGGGGCAATGTCTACGTGGTCAAAGAGGTGTTCGTGCATAAAGTACCAGTAAGAGCGGCTGTCGGTACGCTCCATGGGAAAGTATTCGTCGAGATTAAAGGTGACGACGTTGGCGAAGCTGAGCCCCTCTTCGTTGTGTAGCCGGACGAGTTCCTCGTACACGCGGATAGGGGAGGAGCCCGTGGCTAAGCCTAGTACACACTTCTTTTTTGCGTAAGCTTTCGCCCGGATCAAGTCCGCTATTTCGTGCGCTACGGCGATGGATGCATCCGCTGATTCGCCGAAGACCTCAACGTGCATTTTCTCGTAGCGGGTTACGTCGGTGCGGCCTACATGGCGATAGCTGATGTCAGCTTTTGGTGTGGTGTGAATGGGTAACATGGATGATCGACTTGGTAAAGGTTAAGCGGGCAAGGTAGTGGTTTTTGCCGCAACTATTAAAGATGGGGAATAACTATCTTAGTGGCGCGAACGCGGGTGCAAAGTAGGTTGCAGGATATTGTTGTTTCAGTTCAAGACTGGCGCCGTTACCTAAAGCCTACACCCCTTAACAGAAACACAATGCTTTAAAAATAAAAATGGTGGCCAGGCTCATGCCGGTCATTGCCTGATATGAACAAAATTATAAAACACAAAAAATGAAAATCTCCGTACTAAGTATACCTGTATCGGACCAGGAAAAGGCCCTGTTGTTCTACACCGAAAAGCTGGGGTTTGTCAAGAAGCACGATGTGCCCGTAGGAGGCGGTAACCGTTGGCTAACGCTGACCAGCAGCGGAGATGAAGATGGCGTTGAATTATTGCTAGAGCCTTCTCCCAACGATTTTGAGCCCGCCAAGACGTTCCAGAAAGCACTTTTTGACGCCGGAATACCCTGGACCCAGTTCAGCGTGGAGGACACACAATTGGAATACGAGCGCCTTTTAGCGCTCGGCGTTGAGTTTAAGTTGGAGCCAAAGGATTACGGCACCGTCAAGGTTGCTGTTTTCAATGATACCTGCGGAAATTATATTCAGATTGTGGAGACGTTGTGATGGGAGTTCTAGAAAATATTATGAAAAGTACATAGTCTTGCTTGTGATCGTAAGGTGTATGATTAGTGGACCTCTAATCGATGATTAAAATCATGGCAATAGAAGCAGTAATCGCTACGGCTAAAGTGATAATTGCATCTCGTTCATTTATTGAGAATATTCTCCTTATTTTTACGGAGGCTAATAGCCATATGAATACACCAATCAGAGCTAAAGGAATTATGCCTTCGATCGCTTCTCTCCACTTAATGATGGAAATCAGCATCGTTGTTGTCATAAATACGGTGTATGAACTTATCAGAACCCATCCATATTTAGCGCGCATCCAAAATAAAATGACACCAGTAAGTAGGACTAAAAGAGGGATGTAATATACAACCATGTCGAGGCCCCACTCTGCCTCAGGACTAGTAATCATGAATACTAGTAGACCAAACTCCGAGTATACTTTAATAAGTAGCACGAGTGAGAAAAACGCTGCGATTGACTTGAAGCTGTTACTGAGTGAGTCGTGCGACTTTTTAACGGGACTTATTACATCAATAGCTTTAGCTGCGAAGGTATTCGTGCCTTCGATTGCTTTTTTAGATTTGTTTTTTAGCTCTTCTTTTTTGCTGTCAACTCTTCTAAGATCAACGAGAACAGCCTTTATTTGAGAAGATGATAGTCCTCTTGATGAGATCTCAGCTTCAGCTGCTTTGACTGCATCTTGATGATGATTTTTCGCGTTGTTTATAATTTTAGCTAGCTTATGATTATCATAATTTTTGAATCTCTTTTCAAATTCATTCATGGTGTCGGGGTTGTTAGGAACTAGCTGCTTAAGGTAGGCAAATATAATCTAATGTCAGGGCCGATGAGTGCTTTTTGGACAACTTGTATAGGCTTGATAGGTATGCGTAGGTACTCGATATTTATGAGTTGTACGTAACTTTCGTCGTCATGCGATCGTTCAACGCGCGGACACACTTATTGCCTACCGTAAATCAAAAATAGAAATGATCAGATTCGTACTAATAGTTGCTTTCTTCGGGGTAGGGTATTTTTTATTCCGATTGATAATGTTACAGGTGGAAGGAAGAAGGTGCCCAAGTTGTGATGGTCAGGGGTATTGGATAGGAACCAGAGGGGATAGGAATACTTGCAAGGAATGTAATGGAAGTGGGCGGGAATAAATACCAGTTCACTAGTAAAATCATAAAAAAGTAGCTTCGTCGGTAAGCTATACGGGAGCGTTAACCGTTACCATATCCATGCTAAACAAATTTCGCGCTCACTACGAAACCATAGCCCCCAACATCTTCCGCTCGGTACCCGTTGATTACCGCCGCGAACGGATCGATACGCCCGACGGGGACTTCCTGGATCTGGACTGGTTAGATCATACCGATAGCCGCAAGCTCGTTGTCTTGTCTCACGGGCTGGAGGGCGACAGCCGGCGGGTGTACGTAGCGAGTGCGGCGCGCTATTTTCTCCGCCATGGCTGGCATGCCCTGGCCTGGAACTGCCGCTCTTGCTCCGAGGAAATGAACCGTACCCCGAAGTTGTACAGCCATGGCCAGACGGAAGACGTAGAAACGGTGGTCAACCACGCACTCGCAACGGATAAGTTCGACCGGGTCGTATTGGTGGGGTACAGCATGGGCGGCAACCTGACCCTCAAGTACCTTGGTACGATGGGAGACCGGCGACCAAAGGAAGTAACCCACGGCGTAGCCTTCTCCGCTCCGGTCTTCATTCAGCACAGCGCGGATAGCCTGGACCTGGCGGAGAACTTCATCTACCGCATCAAATTTAAACGCTCGCTAACGGCAAAGATCAAGGCTAAAGAAGCGCAGTTCCCTGGCCGTGTAGATTTTTCGAAGTTGAAAGATGTAAAGGTCTGGCGAGATTTTGATCGCGTCACCTCGCTGTGCATCAGCGACTACGACGACCTGGACGATTACTACGCCTACCTCTCTTCCGGCAACTTTGTTGGGGGCACTACCGCTCCGGTCCTGATTGTGAATGCACAGAACGATCCCATCGTCCCCGATGCCTGCAATCCGCATGCCTTGGCACGTACCCACCCGTTGATCACCCTGGAAACACCCGAACGGGGCGGGCACGTCGGTTTTGCACTACAGGGGAAAGAGCACAACTGGATGGATGAGCGGGCGCTTGCGTTCGTGGAAGAATAGAATTACCGAGCATTTTTTTGCGCGGTCGCAGGTGCAATTTAAGTTTTTCGAGATCGGGTGAATTGGAAGGCTTTGCTCGCTGCAGGATTAATCCATAGGATCTATAATTCTTGTACCTTAGTCGTCAGTTCAACACGGATTTTCTTGAGCCCATAGAGCCGCCTTATAAATATCGTTTATCCGTTATCCCCTAAAAGCCCTGTCATTGCTTCTCAAAGACCAAAATTTAAAATTATCCAATACCCGCCGTGGGTGGGAAATTGCAGCCATCGTTGCCGTAGCCTTAGGCAGGTTGCTTTTTATGGTCGAATTGGGGTGGCGGCTACCATTCATTGCAGTGGTAATCATTGGCTGGAGCTATTACGTTTACCGCCGTTTAAGGGAAGCTCCCGGGTTGCGGAGTTACTGGGGGCTTCGTACTGATAATTTTTGGCAATCGTTTTTACGGTTGTTGCCTTTAGCAATTTTTTTGCTCGCTAGTTTTATTGGTTACGGCCTTTATTTCGGGACGGAAGTGCTGGACTGGTCCGTACTGATCGTCATGTTGGTATACCCCGTTTGGGGCATTGTACAGCAATTTCTGGCCCTGGGTATATTCTCCCGCAATATCTCTGATGGCTGGGGAGGGAACCGGCCAGAGTGGCAGACGATCCTCCTTACCGGTGGACTATTTGGTCTTATTCATTATCCTTTCCCGATTCTGATGTTGGCAACCTTCGTGTTAGGACTGGTGTATACCTGGCTATACTTGCGTGGTTATAACCTGATTGCACTGGGCGTTTACCACGGCTTGCTGGGGGCGATGTTCTTTTATACAGTATTAGGTAGGAATGCTTTTTTAGAGGCGTTTGGCTAGATAGGTGAACTAGTGTAACGTAATTTAATTATTCGCAGTAGGGTTTAAATCTTTGGAATAAGAGGAGGAGCGAAGGCTTTAAACAAAACTTCCAGGCCTTAACACAAGTCGAAAAAATCTAAGGCACCTGCACCCTCACTATACAACAAAAATGGAATATGAAACATTAAAAAATATATTTAAATTTAGAACTTTCTCGTGAAATATTTGGCGTAAGCGGTAGGTTTGGGTAACGAAACGGTTTGTTTTGCCAAATTGAAACTCCTCAGAGCTAATAGAAAATGTATAAACTAACCATTCTACTGGCCCTGTTGCCATTTTTCGTTGATGCACAATTTGTCGCTCCCGACGCTAGCCCTCCTTCCCTCAACGCAATTGAGGCTGGGTACACTAAACTTTCCATTAAGTATCACCGCCCGAATGTGCGGCAGCGTAAAATTTTTGGAGGCTTATTACCATGGCGTGAAATTTGGCGTGCGGGGGCAAACGAAAATACAGTACTTACCATTGATAAAGACGCTAAGATTGGTGGAGAACTGGTTCCAGAAGGTTCGTACGCCGTTTTTATTATCCCTGACAATAGTGGGGGTTGGACCTGGGTGCTCAACCGTGATGTTAACCACTGGGGAGCAAGGGGTTATAAACGAGAGCGAGATCTGATGCGCGTACCGGCTGGCCCGCACCGCCTGCCCGAACGGGTAGAGACCCTTGAATTTCGCTGGATGAACGTTAGCCCCCAGGGAGCGGACCTAGTAATGGAGTGGGAGTGGTACCGTCTGATATTACGCATCAATCTAGCGACCGACTTCCAGGTGAATAACCGCGCTGCTACCGAACTAAATCCTGCTAAAGATCCAAAGGAGTATTATGCCATCGCCCGGTATTATCTTGATAATGGAAGTGTCCGAAAAGCCAAAGCATGGATTGATCGTTGGGCTGCCGCTGATGAGGAACAATTTGGCCGTACCCGCTATCATGCGATTATTGAATACCTCAATGGTAATGAAACCAAGGCCCGCCGGTTAATGAGACGAAGCCTGGCGCTGGCTAAAGAAGCAGGCAATGATCATTATATACGGATGAACGAAAAAAGCCTCAAGGAATGGACCCGAAAACTCCATATTCTTCCTGCTGATTCCGTGCTTAACCGAAGTATTGCTTTTCATGATCCTAAGGGGAATTGGATGAAGCAAAGCCACCTCTTGCAGGTTGCTGAGAGCCGCCCGAACGGCACCGTTCGTCATACCCGACTTTCTTTGTTCCCTAATACGGATCAGTTTGATATGCAACAAGTACGTGGTAAGGAAAAAATTCAGCTTCGGTATCTACGAAAAACCTTTGCCTACAGCGTAAACGGCAATACTGAAGTTGACTCTAATACCATAAAACGCCTTGGGTTGACCTCAAAACGTATGCTGGGTATGAGAGATTATTATACCTATCTCTATGGCCTACCAATGAAGCTCCGTGATATTGGGACAATCATCGATCCTGAAATTCATAAGGTCTGGTTCCACGGTAAACAATTACTGGAAATGAAAGTGAGCTATGCTCCGAATACCGGCAAGGATACTTGGTTCTTTTATTTTGATCCCAAGACCTTTGCCCTCAGCGCGTATGCTTTTTACCATGAATCCGATGGGCCGGGAACGGGGGAGTATATTTTGCTGGAAGGCGAAGTAGCAGTGGACAAAATGATCCTGCCCGCTAAACGACATTGGTACCTTACCACAGAACGACTTTATTTGGGAACCGACGAAATTCTTAGGTAAGCAGTTTAGTAATGTGGTGTAATGACCACATTCTTGCACTACCACAATACTAAATTACTATAGTACCTTCGCGGCCAACCACCAGTCTCTACAATGAACGTTCTACTACTAGGCGGCGGCGGCCGTGAACACGCCATGGCATGGCGCCTTTCTGAAAGCCCGCTTTGCAAAAAGCTTTTTGTCGCCCCTGGCAACGCCGGGACCGGTGATTACGCGACCAACTTAGCCGTAGATCCTAATGATTTCGCTGCGGTGAAAGAGGCCGTAGTGATGAATACTATACGCCTGGTGATCTGTGGCCCCGAGGAGCCGCTGGTAAGAGGAATCAAAGACTTTTTCAAAAGTGATCCGGAACTGAAAGATATTCGCTTCATCGGCCCTGACGCTGAAGCTGCTCAGTTGGAAGGGTCTAAGGCTTACGCTAAAGAATTCATGGCCGAATTCAATATTCCCACGGCGGGCTACCGCCGTTTTAATAGCGAAAACCTGGAGGAAGGTTTGGCTTATTTGGAAGCGAGCCCTACGCCGATTGTCCTGAAGGCAGACGGTCTTGCCGCTGGTAAAGGAGTCGTTATTCTTAACGATTGCGGAGAAGCAAAAGAAGAACTTCGCGCGATGCTGGATGGTAAATTTGGTGATGCCGGAAGCGAAGTGGTGGTGGAAGATTTTCTCGATGGTATCGAGTTTTCTGTCTTCGTTATTACGGACGGAGAGCATTACCGTATCCTCCCCGTAGCCAAAGATTACAAACGCATCGGGGTAGGGGATACTGGGCCAAATACCGGTGGGATGGGGTCCGTGAGCCATCCACCCTTTGTCGACGCTGACATGATGGCAAAGGTGGAGCAGCGTGTAATTAAGCCTACCCTTGAAGGTATTCAGAAAAGGAAACTGGATTATAAAGGTTTCATCTTCATTGGCCTCATCGTAGTAGAAAACGAACCTTACGTGATTGAATACAACTGCCGGATGGGAGATCCTGAAACACAGTCCGTAATGGCCCGTTTGAACTCGGACTTCATGCAGCTCTGTCTTGAAACAGCAGATGGTGAACTCAGTCGTGCCGTAGTAGAAATCGAAGAACGTCAGGCAGCTACTGTTGTATTGGTCAGCGGTGGTTACCCCGGTCCGTATGAAAAAGGCAAGATCATTCTCGGGACCGAAGCGGTAGAAGGCAGTATGGTGTTCCATGCAGGTACAAAGCGTAACGAAGCAGGAGATCTCGTTACCAATGGCGGCAGAGTGTTGGCGGTCACCAGCTACGGGGAGACTTTTGAAGACGCCCTGGCCCAGAGCTATGAGAATGCGAAAAAGATCAAATTTGCTGGTAGTAATTACCGAGGAGATATTGGATTTGATTTGTAGGCCGAATCAATGCTAAAACAGTGGAAAACCTCGCCTAGTGATCGACGAAGTTTGAAACTAGCACAAAGCAAAGCAGCTCGCTACGCTCGTAAAACCAATGTGCTAAAATCAAACTTCGGCGACCACTAGATGCTTGCTGCAGCGGTGAGAAAATCCCCGCTGCCCTAGAGGCTGGAGGCCGGGGCCGGGTTTTAAATGAAACGAACATCCCCGTCGACAAATAAAGGATATTCGTCGAATTTCTACCGACCTAACCGCCACTTAACCTGACCGTTAGCTACTTCCGTTTCCTTCTTCTACTACGGATGTCGTAATTTTGCCCAGCAAAATTAAACATTACCAAATTCGGGACAATAATGAAAAGCTTTAACTACCTATTGCTGGCGGCCTTCGCCCTGGCCTTCACCGCTTGCAACGGTGACTCCACCACCACAGCCACTACCGACGACGGACCCCACGGCATCCTCCTCGATAACATGGATACCTCCGTGGACCCCAAAGAAGACTTCTACAACTACGTGAACGGTAGCTGGATGAAGAATACCAAAATTCCTGATGACCGCACCTCCTGGGGAGGCTTCGGTGTACTTTCCAAAGCAACTTCTGATGATGTGCTCGCCATCCTGGCCAAGGCTAAGGAGAGCGGGAAGTATGCTCCGGAGACCGACCAAGCCAAGGCCCTGGCCATCTTTGATACTAAAATGGACATGGCCAAGCGCGATGAACTTGGCATCTCTCCGCTAAAATCGGCCCTCAACGAAATCGACGGCATCACAAACGTTGCGGAACTACAACACGTACTGGCAACTAACCCGGCCGTGGGATCGCCCTTCTTGGGGGTAGCGTCTTTCCCCGACTTGAGCAATAGCTCCGTCAATGGCGCTTACTTCACCGAAATGGGCCTCGGGTTGCCGGACCGTGACTTTTACCTAGATCAAGACACGAAGGCGAAGGAAATCCGTGAAGAGTACGTAAATCATGTTACCCGAATGCTCGAATTCCTGGGTGATGAGAAGCCCGTTGCTAATGCGGCAGCTAAGAAAATTCTTGACCTAGAAACCAAGCTTGCCGAACCGCGCCTTGATAAAGTACAAAGCCGCGATGCTCGCAACTTCAATAATCGCCACACCCTGGAAGAAGTACAGGCTATGATCCCCTCAATGGACTTGAAGAAATTCCTAAAGGAAAGCGGTGTGGAGAAAGACCTTGACACCCTCATCGTTACCCAGCCTAAGTACGTTCAGGCTGTCCAGGAATTTCTGACAACCACTCCTATCGAAGACATCAAGGCGCTCGTACGCTGGCACACCATGGCGGATGCCGCTGGTATGCTGACTGAAGAAATTGAAGTCGCTAACTGGGAATTCTTCGCCCAATACCTCAACGGCGCTAAAAAGCGCCGCCCCGCCGATGAGCGTGCACTGAATACGGTTAACGGGACCGTGGGCGAAGCCCTCGGCCAGCTCTACGTAGACGAAAAGTTTCCACCTGAAGCAAAGGCAAAGGCTGAAGAAATGATCGCTGACGTGATTAAGGCCTTCCAGAATCGCATCCAGGACCTCGATTGGATGACCGCTGAAACCAAGGCAAAGGCTGTCGAAAAACTCGACAAGTTTACCGTCAAAATCGGCTATCCAAATGAGTGGGAAGATTTTTCTAAGATGGAAATTGCTGCGAATAATTCTTACTTCGACAACATGAAGGCCGTAAGTAAATGGAGCCGCGACAAAAACATGGCCGAGATTGGTGAACCGGTGGATAAGTCTGAATGGGGCATGTCTCCTCAAACGGTAAATGCCTACTTCAATCCGCTCAACAACGAGATCGTTTTCCCGGCAGCTATCCTGCAGCCACCTTTTTACGATTACCTGGCGGATGACGCGGTAAACTATGGTGGTATCGGTGCCGTGATCGGTCACGAAATCTCACACGCTTTCGATGACTCCGGTGCTCGTTTTGATGGAGATGGGAACCTTGCCAACTGGTGGACGGATGCTGATCTGGAAGAGTTCACCAAGCGTGGTGATGCCCTGGCTGCTCAGTACAGCGCCATCGAGGTACTCGATAGTGTTTTCATCAACGGTAAGTTTACCCTCGGAGAGAACATCGGTGATCTTGGTGGTGTCTTGGGCGCTTACGATGGCCTTCAGCTGAACTACGGCCGTAACGGCCGCCCGGGTAAGGTAGATGGCTTTACCGCCGAGCAACGCTTCTTCATGAGCTGGGCCACCGTTTGGCGTACCCTGACTCGTGACGAAGCCCTGCGCAACCAGGTTAAAACCGACCCCCATTCACCCGGTCGGAACCGCGCTACCCAGCCCCTTGTCAACATCGATGAGTTCTATGAAGCCTTCGAAATTAAGGAGGGCGACGGTATGTGGCTCGCTCCGGAAGAGCGGGTTCGGATCTGGTAAGTCTTTAGCTTTTACTGCCAATTAGGCGCGGCCGCAGGTGCATAGTAAGTTGATGGAGCAGGGTAAGTGCATGCCTTGCCTGCTCCTTCAATTTACCTTGCACCTGCGGCCGCGCCTGCTTATTTGTCATTGCAAAGACTGTTGAATCCAGACCGTTGTTGCTTTTGACGGAATTTCAGCTACCTTTCGCAGCGGAAAACAACCGAATGAGTCCGAAAAATCATCTATTGCTGTTCTTGTTGGTATGTAGTGCCTGCCTTTGGAGCCAGGAGCTGCCACCGGTTATTTCTTTTGATCCCGATAATTATGGAGGCGGTAGCCAGAATTGGGGTATAAGCCAGAATCAGAACGGCTTCATCTACGTCGCTAATAACGAGGGCTTGATGGAGTTTGATGGTTCCGAATGGGTGCTTTATCCATCACCCAACGAGTCTATTTTTAGATCAGTTAAAGCACATGCAGGCCGCATTTACACTGGGAGTTACATGGATTTTGGCTATTGGGCACCGGACCCAACTGGACATCTGGTCTATCAATCTTTAACCTCTGATGTAAAAAATAAACTATTACCAGATGAGCATTTTTGGAACATCATTTTGTACGAAAATAGGATAGTCTTTCAATCGTTGGACCAGTTATTCCTTTATGACCCGGAGACGGAGGCGATGGAAATTATTTCGCCTAATAACGGGGTGTTCAAAATATTTGCTAGCCGCAAAGGGCTTTACTTTACGGATCAACAACGACAACTATTTCAAATTAGCGCGGGTATGGTTACTCCTGCCGTAAAAAATGCTCCGCCAGGTCTGTCTATTGCTCTCTTGTGGGAGATGCCCGATGAAGTGCTTGTACAATCTGCCACCCAGGGTTGCTTTTCACTGAAAGGAGATGAGCTTGAACCCAAAGCACTCTTCTCGTTTTTGAAGGGGCGCCGTTTGTACAGTAGCACTAAGCTGCAGGATGGAGGAATGGCGTTCGGTACAGTAGCCAATGGTGTTTATATCGTTGGTGCGGATGGTGAACTCCGTTACCACCTGGACGAGATAGACGGACTTACGAATAATACCATTTTATCACTTTTTGAAGATGAGCAACAAAACCTATGGGTAGGAACGGATAACGGTGTGAGCTGTATCAACCTTGCTTCTCCTTTTCGTAAGTCAATCGATAATACGGGCCAACTTGGGACCGTATATGCTTCAGCAATTCACAACAACAACCTTTATCTGGGGAGTAATCAAGGACTCTTTGTTAAGCGTCTGCACGGAGAGGAGCGTCCGGTCCTCGTACCTGGCACGCGTGGGCAGGTGTGGTCTTTGTTTCGTCATCAGGGTAGCCTGCTATGTGGCCATGATTTGGGCACGTTCTTGGTGGAAGACCGTCGGGTGACATCATTGTTTTCTGGCAGTGGTACGTGGACTTTTCATCCGGTGCCAGGCCGCCCGAACCTTCTCTTGCAGGGCAACTATTACGGTTTGTCCGTCCTAGAGTTGAAGGCTGGGAAGTGGTCATTGCGAAACAGTGTAGAAGGGTTTGATTATTCTGCCCGTTTTGTCGTTGCGCTAAGAAAGAGAGAAGTCTACATCAGTCATGAATACCGGGGCGTTTATGGCCTGAAGTTAGATGCAGGTTACCGTAAGGTAGTGGAGGAAAAGCTTTATCGTGAGCCGTTGAAAGGGAAAAATGCAGGCTTAGTTGGGTTTCAGGATAGTATCTTTTACTATTCGCGGGAGGGAATATTCGTCCTTCAGAATTTTGAGGACGGGTTCGTTCGTTCTGAGGTATTGACCGAAAGCCTCAAACCGGAGAACTATGTTTCTGGTAAAATGATGGAAGAGAACCAGCAGCTGTGGTTCTTTACCCGAGAAAGCATCAACCGTTTTCAACGTGGCGCTTTAAGCCGTGAACTTAGCCTTAAGTCCATTCCCGTTGCAGCAGATTTAATTAATGCCAAATCCGGTTATGAAAACATCACCCACATCTCCGAGGATACTTTCCTGCTGGGCGTAGCGGATGGTTACCTGTTGCTGGCTTTGTCGTCTGTCCCTCTGCATGAGCACGAGGTTTTTTTTAAGCAAGCCCAGGCTGTATCACCTAATGCTCCGCCCATTGATTTACCGCTGGCTGCCGGAGGGGATATCCCTGCCATGGCACATAACATGCATTTTAGGCTATCGGTGCCTACCTATAGCAAATACTTTACCCCACGCTTTCAGTATCGTTTATTAGGCCGGAACGATGTTTGGAGCAATTGGCAAGATGAAATCACCTTGGATTTTCCCGAACTTGCCCCGGGAAGCTATACCCTGGAAGTACGTTCACTTTTGGGGCATAATGCTTCGGAAGACGTACTTAGCTACTCTTTTCGGATACTCCGACCCTGGTACACCTCCTGGTTGGCCATTGTATTTTATCTATTGGGTGGAGGGCTGCTTATTTACTTTTTCCACCGGGCGTATACCAGGTATTATCGCAGAAAAGCCAGAATTCAACACGAGGAAAGCGAACGGCGCATAGCGGCTCAGCAACGAGAAGCAGAGTTGGCCATGAGCAAGCTAAGTAACCAAAAGCTTCAACTGGAAATTGAGAGTAAGAACCGGGAAATGGCCTTAGCTACCATGAACCTGGTAAAGAAGAACGAACTCCTGCAACAAATCAAGGACAACCTTCTGGCTAAGCAAGAACCTAAAGCCAATATTCAGGAAGTAATAGGTACCATAGACCGGAATATCGATGAAGCAGAGACCTGGAGTTTGTTCAAAGATGCGTTTGAGAATGCAGACCGCGATTTCTTCAAGAAGGCCAAGAATCTCCACCCGGAACTTACCCCAAACGACCTCAAGCTTTGTGCTTACCTCCGGCTTAACCTGTCATCAAAAGAAATAGCTCCGCTGCTGAATATTTCTCCGAAAAGCGTAGAGGTAAAGCGGTATCGCTTGCGGAAGAAGATGAAACTAGAGCATGAGGCTGGCCTGGTCGATTATATCTTAGGTCTTTAGTACTCACTACACATAGGCTGAATAGCGAGTTTTATCCACTACAAGGCCACTACATCACCACTACAGAGCAGTTTTGACGTGCGAAAATTCAGACCTGAGGTTTTTTAAAACTAAGGTCAACATCACCATTTTAGCGAGTACCAGTGAAAAATCCTTGACTGCTTGGTTTTTGTAGCGGTACGAAATGCTTTTGGCTGTACTTCCCTGGTTTAACTTTGCTTTTGCTCCTCAAGACCATTGAAGGGTGAACTATCAAACTTAGAGTCGAATGTTAAAAGATTTACTTGTTTACGTACTACTACTAGTTACGGTTAGTCTGTCCGGGCAGTCTTTTGATCTTTCTGGTGTCATCAAAGATGGCGCAACGGGAGATCCCTTAATCGGAGCCAGCGCCATTATTCTTAATTCAGATCCGATCAAAGGAACGGTGACGGATCTTGACGGTAACTTTCTAATTACTGATGTAACTGCTGGCAGTGAATTGCAAGTATCCTACACCGGATACGAAACGCAAGTCTTTACGGTTCAGAACATTGGCCCGCTGGTTATCGAGATGGGCTCCGACGTGCAGGCGCTAAGTGAAGTAGTCGTAATTGGCTATGGTACCCAGCAGAAACGCAATGTCACTGGAGCTATCGCTACTGTAGATTCTGAGACCATCGATCAACTCAAGCCTCAGAAAATAGAACAAGCCCTTCAGGGTACCGTTGCTGGCGTTAACGTAACCACTCAGTCTGGTGCACCTGGTGCAGGGCTCAACATTCGTATTCGAGGAGTGTCCACCAACGGGCAAAACGCTCCCCTCGTTATTATTGATGGCTACCAAGGAGACCTTAGTACTATTAACCCAACGGATATTGCTACCATCACAGTACTAAAAGATGCCCAAGCGGCTGTTTACGGTACCGTTGGGGCAAACGGGGTAATCCTGATCACTACGAAAACAGGAAGTAAGGACGGGCCGACCAAGGTTAGCTATAACACCTACTACGGGGTCCAGGAAACTTCCCGGTCGTTGAATATGCTGAACGGAACTGAGTACGGCTTGCTGCTCAACGAAAGCTACGCCGGCGGAGGGCAGGAACTTCCCTTCCCTGATGCAACAGGCCTTGGTTTTGGTACTAACTGGCAGGATGAGGTCTTCGAAACCGCTCCGATTGTGAGCCACGATGCAACAGTATCTGGGGGTAGTGATAAGATTACCTACTCCATCAGTGGCTCTCACCTGAGCCAGGAAGGCATTGTTGGGCGTGAAAAGTCAAACTTTACCCGTAATACAGCACGGATATCCCTGGGCGCTGACCTTAGCGAACGCCTTAAGCTGACAACCAACGCCATTTTTACCAACATCGACCGGGACGCTCTGAGTGAAAACGGCTTGGGCGCGGTACTCTTCAATGCACTCAACGCTCCACCTACTTTGTCTCTTCGCGATGAAAGTGGAGCACTATCGTTGGTCCCTAATACACCAGGCCTGGGCATCGAAGTCATCAACCCGGTAGCTCAGATTGAGAACACCTTCAACGACTACGACCTGAACAAGCTTAACGGCCAGGTAAGCCTGGACTATAAAGTTGTTGATGGCCTTACCCTTACCGGACGCGTAGGCTTCAATACCGCTAACAGCGAAGGTCGTAACTTCAGTAAACAGATCAACTACGGTGGTAAGGTCTTCGACATTACCCGCAGCTCCGTATCGCAAAATGCCATCAACGACAACAACTACTCGCTCGACCTTTTCGGTACCTACCAGAAAAACTTTGGCGGTAAGCACAACTTAACCGCTACCCTCGGTACAACCGTCTTCCGCGAATTGGGTAACGGCCTCTTTGCCACCGGCTTTGATGTACCGAACAACGACTGGGAATTCGCTGATATCTCTCTTGCCACCGGAACGAGCCCAGAGGGTGCACGCGACGTTGGTTCCTATTCTTACGACGAGCGGCGGCTGTCTTACTTCGGTCGTGCTCAGTACGACTTTATGGAGCGCTACTTCCTGACGGCTATGCTCCGCCGGGATGCTTCTACCAAGTTCGGTCCGGAAAACCGCGCGGCGCTCTTCCCATCCTTTACCGCTGGTTGGATTGCTTCCGACGAAGCCTTCTTCGGCGAAGACGGACCGGTGGACCTGCTTAAATTTCGGGTCAGTTACGGTATTCTTGGCAACGACCAGATCATCAACAACGGCTATATTGGCTCCCTGAGTGGAGAAGCTACCTATGTTTTTGACGGTGCGTTGGTAAACGGTACCGCTATTGGTGCGCTTCCAAACCCATCTTTACAATGGGAGGAAGCTAAGAAGTTCAACGTAGGCTTTGACCTCGCACTTCTGGATTATAAGCTGAACATCACAGCAGATTACTTCATCAATACCCGCGATAACCTTCTGATCTCTAATATCCCTGTTTCAGGGATTGTCGGCACTTCGGCTCCTGGTGGTGCAGCGCCTACAGTCAATGCTGGCGCTGTTCAGAATAAAGGCCTCGAACTGGCCATCAATTACCAGCAACGATTCAGCAAGGACGTAAAACTAAACCTGAGCTACAACATCACTACACTGGACAACGAAGTACTGGAAGTAAACAACGGTACGGGCTTCATTGAAGGCGGTGCTTTTGGCGTAGGACAGTTGGCACCTTCCCGTATGGAAGTAGGCCAACCCATTGGTTACTTCTATGGCTACCAGACCAACGGCCTCTTTCAGAACGCCAGCGATGTGGAAGCACACCCGTCTCAACTAGCCCTAGGGGCAGCAGCTCAGCCCGGAGACATCCGCTACGTGGATGTAAACAATGACGGCGTCATTGACCCTAACGACCGGACCAATATCGGCGATCCGATTGCGGACCTGACCATGGGGTTCAACGTACAGCTAAAAGTGAAGCGCTTTGACTTCCTGGCCTACGCATTCGCTTCCCTGGGAGGAGACATCGTTCGGAACTACGAGCGCGCACTCTCGGATGTAAACCGCCTGGACTACTACCTGAGCCGTTGGACCGGAGAAGGCACCAGTAACGAAGTACCCCGGGTAACTACTGCTGCTACCTCCAACGGAGTCTTCTCCGACTTTTTCGTCGAAGATGCTTCTTTCCTTAGACTGCAAACCCTCCAGCTGGGTTACACGCTGCCCTTCAAGGCTGGGCCCAATCGTAACTCTACTCTACGCCTCTACGTGAGTGGCAATAACCTGTTCACACTTTCTGATTACAAAGGCTTTGACCCAGGTGCCTCTAGTGGCGCACCCATTGGTGGTGGTATTGACTACGGTTTCTACCCAATTGCCAGAACCGTGCTCTTCGGTGCTAACCTTAGTCTCTAAAAATAAGATCGGGCCAGGTGGCCCTCACCTCAGGAATTTCCTCGATCATGAATACAAGAAATCTCTTTTTAACCCTCGCGCTTCTGTTCATCGGCACTTCTGCCTGTGAAGACGACTTCATTGGCCGCACACCGGTTTACTCCATCGACTCTGAGAACTACTTCAACGCGGAAGCGGATTACAGAAACGCGCTCATTGCGGCCTATGATATGCTGCAGGCTACCTACCTCAACGTTATGCTTGGAGAAATCGCTTCGGACAACACCCTGGCGGGTGGCGAGAGCGCAACCGACGTTATTGGTATCCAGCAGGTGGACGATATGATTCACACTCCGGTAAACGCCCAACTTCAGAGCATCTGGAACTGGATGTTTGCGGGGGTCAACCGTGCCAGCTATATTCTAGAGTTTAAGGACAAGACAGAATTTTCAGGCAGAGCTCAGATCATTGCTGAAGCCCGATTTCTGCGGGCTTATTACCAGTTTGAGTTGGTAAAATGGTTTGGTCCGATTCCGTTAAAAGGAGATGAACGCTTCGCACTGGGAGATGAAACGAGCCTGCCCCGTGCTGATATAGCGGAAGTTTACGCCGCCATTGAAGCCGATCTTGAGTTGGCCATCCCTGACCTTGCTACAACTGCTCCGCAAACAGGGCGCGTCAGTAAAGGAGCAGCTCAGGCTTTACTCGGTAAAGCTTATCTCTACCAAAACAAGAATGGAGAAGCCGCTACGGTATTACGCGCGGTCATTGATGGTGGGGCTTACCAATTGCCGGATGATTTTGCTGATATTTTTGAGCAGATCGGAGAGAATGGCCCCGGAGCTGTCTTTGAGGTCCAATACACGGATGCAGAAGGTGCCGGATTTGGTTGCCTGCAGTGTAGTGAAGGGAACGTTGCCGTTGGGTTCAATGGTATTCGTAACCACACCGGCCCGTTTTTTGACAGTGGTTTTAGCTTCAACGTACCAACACAGAATGCTTTTGATGCTTACGAGCCGGGAGATCAGCGCCGTGATGTTGCCATCCTGGATATTGATGCCTGGGCCATAGAAACCGGAGCAAGCTTTGGTGTAGGTAACGAACATACGGGCTACTACAACCGTAAGTATATAGCGAGAAAGGGCGACTCCAATATTGGCGATCAGAACCTTACCAACCCCAACAACTACCGTTCCATTCGGTATGCAGACGTGTTACTCATGGCTGCTGAAGCACTGAACGCAATCGGTAACGATGAACAGGCCCGCGACTACCTCAACCAAGTACGCCGCCGTGCTTTCGGAGACACTGATCACGACATCAACTCCAGTGGAGACGCACTGCGGGACTTTATCCTGGAAGAGCGCCGCCTTGAATTGATGGGGGAAGGGCACCGTTTTTTCGATCTCGTTCGTACGGGCGCGGCCGCAGGTGCAATAGAAGGTTTTAGTGCCGGGAAACACGAACTGTTTCCGATCCCCTTCGAAGAAATTCAGTTCAGCAACGGAAACTGGAACCAAAACCCTGGCTACTGATTTATCGTATAGCCTGATTCTTACCCTAAACTATCGCAAACCTTTTCGGTCATGCCTACAAAATATCTTTTACTCCTTCTCCTCTTCGTTGGCTTCACTGCTTGTGATGACGAACAGATCTTACCAGCCCTGGAAGACGCGCCGGTACCCACCGAGCTTGAGCTGGCCATCGTGATGGATGCGGAAAACCCCGGCGAAGCAACTATTACTCCGGGAGGCCGAGGGGTTACGCTCTTCTCCATCGACTTTGGCGACGGAAGCCCTGCGGAAGAACTGGCGATTGGAGCGTCTGCTAAACACAGCTATTCAATTGGTTCTTATACCGTTTCCCTTGTCGCAACGGGCATCAACGGAGCAACGGCAACCATCACTCAGGAACTGACCATAGATGCGCTGCCTCCCCGTAATATGGTTGTTAGCATCAACAGCACACCAGGGAATACCCTATCCGTAGACGTATCCGCTACGGCAGAATTCTCCGATGGCTTCCACGTCTACTTCGGAGACGTAGCGGACGAAATGCCTGCCCTCTTTCAAGAAGGTGAAACGGTTAGCCATGTTTATGCTGCCGCAGGCAGCTACGACGTTCGCGTTGTCGCCCTCAGTGAAAGCATGGAAACCACACTGGAGGAGACACAAACCGTAACCGTTAATAGCGAAAACAACGCCGTAGTCCTTCCCCTTAATTTTGAGAATACTGACCTGGACTTTGCCTGGGGAGGTTTCGGTGGAGCCAATGCCGCAGTAGTTGCCAACCCTGATGTTACTGATGGTAATATGAGTGCCCGGGTGGTTGAGCTAAATAAAACCAATGGCTCCGAAGTATGGGCCGGCGCTTTTATGCCACTTGAAGGACCGGTCGATTTTTCTTCCTCCAGCAAGATTTTTGTCAATGTTTGGTCTCCCCGCGCCGGAATTCCGGTCATCCTAAAACTGGAAGATGCAGTGGATGCAGATATCAACGTTGAGGTAACGACCAATACCACCGTAGCCAACGCCTGGCACCAGATGGAGTTCGACTTCAGCGGAGCTGGAGACCTGACGCTTCCATACGAAAAAGTCGTGATCTTCTTCGATTTCGGAACCAATGGAATGAACGAAAACTTCTACTTCGACGACATTAGCCTCGACCCCGACAGCAGCGGCGGTGGCGGTGGCGGTGGTGGTGGCGGTGATGCCATTGCCTTGCCACTCGACTTTCAGAGCGCTACCGCAACTTATACCTTTCAGGGTTTCGGTGGTTCCGGAGCGGAGGTGATCGACAATCCAGACGCCAGCGGTGCCAACACCAGTAGCCGGGTTGCGGCGGTAACCAAAAACGATGGCTCCGAGGTATGGGCTGGTGTTTTCATCGACGTAGACAATGCTATCGACTTCAGTAGCGGGCAAACGATGAAGCTCAACGTCTGGTCTCCCGTCGCCAACGCCGCCATCCTGCTCAAGCTGGAAAACCCCGACAACAGTGACGACAATATAGAAGTGACGGTCAATACCACCGGAGCCAACCAGTGGGAAGAGTTGACTTTTGACTTTTCCGGTATCGAAGCCCTGCCTAACATCAAGCGGGTGGTGCTCTTCGGAAACTTCGGCACCTCCGGAACGGGCGAGACCTACTACTTCGATGATATCCGTAAGGAGTAAGGTTCTCCGTCCGGGAAGGATGCTCATGTTCATCCGATGCTTTTTAAAAACTATCCATTGCACCTGCGTCCGCGCCCGAACTATGACGCTCCGCAAAAGACACGGTGCACCGCCCTAAAGAATTAGGTAAACTATCAAACCATGCAACGATTTCTTCTCCTTATAACCCTGGCTTTTCTCTGCTTTACCTGCGGACAGGAAGAGTACACTTTTGGCGATATCACTACGCCGCAAAATCTAAGCCTGGATGTTGTGGTAGCTGGCCAGTCCGACGATGCTCCTTTTGGCGACGGAAGCGGGCAGGTGGTTTTCAACGCTTCTGCAGATAATGCCATCACCTACCGCTACGTTTTCAGCGATGGAAGCGAAGAAATTGCACCATCGGGGCAGTTAACCAAGCGTTTTAATCAGGTTGGGGTAAATACCTATATCGTTACGGTAGTTGCCTCAGGTACCGCCGGAGTGAGCACGACTATGACCACGGAAGTAACCGTTGAAAGCACCTTCAGCGACCCCGAGGTATTGGGCTTCCTGACCGGTGATGGCAGTAAAACCTGGTACTGGGCAGCGGATGAACCGGGCCATCTTGGGGTTGGGCAGAACGATGATAACTCGGAGCTCAATTTTTACGCTAACTACTACCAGGCTACTCCCTTCGAGAAGGATGGCGCTGATGAAAGTCTGTGTTTGTACCAGGACGAACTGGTGTTCTCCCGCGACGGTGATGCCCTGTTCTACCAGCTTAACAACTTTGGGCAAACGTATTTCAACGTAGGCTATCAGGATGTGGCCGGTGGTGCCGAAGGCTTTGATTTCTGCTATGACTTTGCTCCGTCTGATACGCCCCAGCGCGTGCAGTTGGCTCCGGCGGAAAGCTTTGTCGTAAATAATAATGTACCTGGCCAGACACGGGGTACCAACCTGGTGTTTACCGACGGAGGCTTCATGAGTTACTACATCGGTGCTACTACCTACGAACTGATCTCAGTGACGAACAACCGCTTAGTAGTTCGGGCAGTTCAGGGGAACAATGCTGACCTGGCCTGGTACCACATCTTCAGTTCCACCAAGCCGACGGAAGGAAATGATAATACGGACTACGACAACCTGGTCTGGGCGGATGAGTTCAACGAAGACGGTGCGCCTAATGCTTCCAAGTGGAGCTACAACATCGGGCGAGGTAATAACGGCTGGGGCAACGGGGAAGCTCAGACTTACACTGACCGACCCGAAAATGTACGGGTAGAGAACGGCGTACTTAAGATCACGGCCAAAAAGGAAAGCTTTGGCGGTGCAGAGTACACCTCTTCCCGCATCGTAACGGAGAATAAATTTGAATTTACTTACGGCCGGATCGATATCCGAGCAAAACTCCCTACTGGTGGCGGTACCTGGCCAGCTCTTTGGATGCTGGGCGAAGACTACGCAACCAACACCTGGCCCGGCTGTGGAGAGATTGATATCATGGAGCACGTCGGTAACCAGCAGGACAAGCTGTTTTCCAGCTTGCATTTTCCTGGGAATTCAGGCGGGGATGCTGTAAGCCGTGAGACTGATGTCCCTGGCATCTCCACAGAATTTCACACCTTCTCAGCGATCTGGTCTCCGGAAACGATTCGCTTTTTCGTGGATGATGAACTCTACCACACCTTTGCTAACAGTGGTAGCCTTCCGTTCAACAGTGACTTCTTCCTTATATTCAATGTTGCCATGGGGGGTAACTTTGGTGGAGAGATTACGTCTGACTTTGTGGAGTCTTCCATGGAGGTCGACTTCGTGCGGGTGTACCAATAGTAGCCCAGCTTGTTAAAGCCTTTTTTCGTTCTTTAAATCATAAAATTTTACTCTATGCGATTATGCTATACATGCCTATTGTTTTTGTTGCTGTCCGTAACGGCCGTAGCACAAACAACCATCTTTGACTTTGAAGGCGATGCGCCTGCTATCGGTGACTTTAATGGTTCTACGACGACCATCATCGACAACCCCGACGCAAACGAGCCAAACACAAGCGCTAAGGTTGCTCAGAATTTTGTTGCGGCGGGTTCCTCCTTTGCGGGCAGTAAAACGCCCTACGCATTGAACCTTGCCGACGGTAAGGTCTTCACAATGCAGGTTTGGTCTCCGCTGGAAAACCTACCGGTTCTACTCAAGTTTGAAGGCGGAACGACTGCCGACATTGAGCGTGGCGCCACCTTTACGGGGGCTGCAAATAGCTGGCAGGAAGTGACCTTTGACTTTAGCGACGAAGATGATCTCACCTTCGCAGATATCGTTGTCTTCCTGAACTTCAACGTTGTGGACGGTGAAGACCGGACCTTCTACTGGGACAACCTCGTTCAGGAAGGCGGTGGCGGCGGTGGCGTCATCAGCAGCTCTCCAATGACAGCGGCACCAACACCTTTGGACCCTGCTGCTGGAGTAGTTTCCGTCTTCAGTGATACCTACGATGACGTAATGATCGATACTTACCGTACTGATTGGAGCATGGGGGATCTGGTAGACACCATGATTGAAGGCAACGCCACCCTGAAATACGAAAACCTTGACTTTATCGGTATCGAGGCAACCACGACTCCTATCGACCTGGCTGCCGCTGGCGTTACTGCTATGCATCTGGATTACTGGAGTGCCAACGGTAGCTTCTTCGCCGTGAAGCTGGTCGACTTTGGCGCCGACGGCGCCTTCGGCGGCGGCGACGATGTAGAGCATCAAATAGACTTTACTACCGATCTGGTACAGGGAGAGTGGATTGGTCTTGACCTTGCACTGGACGACTTTACGGGCCTTACCACCCGTAGCAACATCGCGCAGATTGTGCTTGTGGGTCAGCCTACCGGTGCCAATGATGTGTACATCGATAATATTTACTTCTTCGAGGGTACTCCTTCTGTTTTACAAATGAACCTCCCGGTGACCTTTGAAGATGAAGATGTCGATTACGGTCTGGCGGATTTTGAAGGCGCTGTGTCTACGATCATTATGGATCCTGAAGATGCTATGAATACTGTAGCCCAGACCATTAAGGCAGCTGGAGCAGCAACCTTTGCTGGTACAACCCTGACCTCTACTTCTGGCGGTCCTGATGGTTTTGCATCCGCTATTCCTTTAGCCGAAGGCGCCAGCACTATGTCTGTACGCGTTTGGTCTCCAACCGCAGGAACTCCCGTCAGGCTTAAGATTGAAAATGCGGCTGATGCCGGTATCAGCGTAGAAACTGAGGTGACTACCACCGTCGCTGCAGCATGGGACACGCTGGTGTTTGATTTCAGCACCCAGGCTCCTGGTACCGCAGTTGTAGATTATGGAGCTACTTATGATAAGGCAACCATCTTCTTTGATTTTGGTACCGTACCTGCTGCAGACGCAACGTACTACTGGGACAATGTTGAGCTCGGCGGCGTCGTTGAAGAAGTTGGCCCGCTTACCGCAGCACCTACACCTACCGTAGATGCTGCTGATGTTATCTCCATCTTCAGTAACGCTTACACCAACGTTGCCGTGGATACTTTCCTGGCGGGATTCAGTGTTGGATCTCTTACCGACACCCTGATTGAAGGCAATGAAACCCTTCTCTACCGGGACCTGAGCTTTGCGGGTATCGAAACCATTGGCGACAATGCCATTGACCTCGTAGCCGCTGGAATGACCCATCTTCACCTTGATTTCTGGTCGGCCAACAGCACGACCTTCCGCACCAAGCTTGTTGACTTTGGTGGTGACGGATTCGGCGGTGCAAGTGCTGATACTGAATTTGAGATTGCTCGTGATCTGGCGCAAGGCCAGTGGATCGGAGTAGAATACCCGCTACCCGCCTTTGCCGGTATGAACCAAGATGACATCAATCAGTTGATTATCTCCAGCGCACCCGCCGGAGCCAGCGATGTCTACATCGATAATATCTACTTCTACCGTGGTGTAGCACTCGGTAGCCAGATGGAGCTTCCCGTTACTTTTGACGAAGAAGGCGTCGACTACGGTCTGGCGGATTTCGAAGGGGCTAACTCTATGATCGTCGCTGATCCGGAAGACGCAACTAATATGGTCGCTCAAACTACTAAGGTAGCCGGAGCAGCAACCTTTGCCGGTACAACCCTTACCTCCACGGAAGGTGGGGCTGAAGGATTTGCCAGTCGTATTCCGCTTGCTGATGGTGCAAGTAAAATGTCCGTCCGCGTATGGTCGCCAACGGCGGGAACTCCCGTTCGGCTCAAGGTCGAAAAAAGTGGTGAACCAACCATCAGTGTAGAAGCTGAGGTAAATACCACCGTTGCTGCCGCTTGGGATACCCTGACCTTCGACTTTAGTATGGAAGCTACCGGTACCGCACCGGTTAACTACGCTTCCGTTTACGACAAAGCCACCATCTTCTTTGACTTCGGTACGGAGCCCGCAACGGATGCGACTTATTACTGGGACAACGTTATGTTTGGCGACGGCGGTGCCACTGGTGGCGGCGATGATGTACCAATGACCGCAGCCCCAACCCCAACCCGTCTGGCGGAAAATGTAATCTCGATGTTTAGTGATGCGTACACTGATGTGACCGTTGATACCTGGCGGACAGACTGGAGTTCTGCTGACCTTGCTGATATCGAAATTGAAGGCAACGCAACTAAGAAGTACACCAACCTCGATTTTGTAGGCGTGGAAACTGTCGCCAACCCCATCAACCTGACCGATGCCGGCATGACGCACCTCCACCTTGACTACTGGACGCCCAACATGGATACCGTCCGGGTAAAACTGGTGGACTTTGGCATGGATGGCTTCGGCAATGATAATGACACGGAAGCTGAACCGATCTTCATGGCGACCCAGGGAGAATGGATTGGCCTGGACATTGATCTTGACTCCTTCCCGGGTATGAACCAGACGGACATTAACCAGTTCATCCTTTCTGGTCTTCCCGTTGGCTTAGGTACGCTTTACATCGACAACGTCTACTTCTACAAGGACGTTGTGGACGGCACCAATACGCCCGAAGTTGGCCTGTTGGAAGCCTTCCCTAACCCGGTAGGAGAAGCGGTCAATATCACTGCTCCGGTTCGGATGAACGAACTGACGCTGTATAACTTCAGTGGTCAGATCGTTGGCAACTGGGTTCCGAATGCAGAACGCTTTGAAGTGGAAATGGGCCACCTGCCCGCAGGCAATTACGTTGTACTCGTCAGCACCTATCAGGGGCTGATGACGATCAAGTTAATGAAGCAGTAAGCTTTTAGACTTATAATTCTCAGGACCTACTGAGATTAGAAGCGGTACCGGATTAAACCCTGGTGCCGCTTCTTTAATTGAACTGATTTCTAACTCCTTAGTAATACTTCCCGCCCCACCATTTTTTTAACCGCTCCAGAATGCTTCGTTCCGAAGGGTTGTCGGGTTTGGGCCGGAAGAATGCCGTGCCGCTTATTTCGTCGGGAAGGTACTCCTGGGCTTTGAAATTGCCTGGGTTGTCGTGGCTATAGTTATAGTTTTTGCCGTAGTCCAGCTGCTTCATGAGTTTGGTGGGCGCATTGCGTAGGTGCAGGGGAACGGGTAGGGTGCCGGTTTGCCGGACGGTGGCCTGGGCCTCGTTGATGGCTACGTAACTCGCATTGCTTTTAGGGCAGGTCGCGAGGTAAGTCACTGCTTGGCTAAGGATGATCCGTGCTTCCGGATAGCCGACCATCTGAGCGGCCTGGGCGGCGGTGGTGGCCATCAGTAAGGCATTGGGAGAGCCAAGGCCTATGTCTTCCGAGGCAGAGATGATGAGCCGGCGGCTGATGAATTTCACATCTTCGCCCCCATCGATCATACGGGCCAACCAGTAGACCGCACCGTTGGGGTCTGAGCCGCGGATGGACTTGATCATGGCCGAGGCAATGTCATAGTGCTGCTCGCCGGTTTTATCGTAGCGGGTCATGTTCTCCTGCACGCGGGCGGAGACCCATTCTGCGGTAAGCGTTATTGCCTTGCCGTCCTGGGCTTCGTTGGTCACCAGCTCCAGGAGGTTGTAGAGGCGACGCCCGTCTCCGCCGGAATACCGCAATAAGGTGTCGTAATCTTCTACCGTCACTGCTCTTTTAGCCAACACTGCATCCTGCGTTAGCGCCTTGTCTACCATGCCTTTCAATTCCTCTTTACCCAAAGATTCCAGGATGTAAACCTGACAGCGACTGAGCAGAGCGGGGATGACCTCAAAGCTGGGGTTTTCTGTTGTCGCTCCGATTAGGGTGATCACGCCCGCCTCCACTGCGCCGAGCAAACTATCCTGTTGGCTTTTACTAAAGCGGTGAATTTCGTCGATGAAGAGGATAGGGGAGGCCCGGTCAAAAAACGTTCCACGCTTCGCCTTGCTGATGGTCTCGCGCACATCTTTCACCCCAGAGTTGATGGCCGAAAGCATGTAGAACGGCACCTCTACCTGATTGGCAATGATCTTGGCAAGCGTAGTCTTGCCCACTCCGGGTGGCCCCCATAGGATGAAACTTGGTAGGCGCTTCGTTTCCACCGCACGGCGCAATACTGCACCCGGCCCCACCAGATGGGTTTGGCCAACGTAGTCGTCTAGGGTCTTGGGGCGCATGCGTTCGGCCAGTGGTTGCATAGTGAGTTGGAGGTTTGGTGAGTCGCTGAGTGGCTCCGCACGTATTTAGGCGGTGCAGTTTGGCAAAGCTAAGGAGCTACGGCCAAAACTACTTTACATTCTGTTAGGCACTTTTGGGAACGGCTGCTCTATTTTCTATCATACTATCAATCTAATCCGGGCGCGGCCGCAGGTGCAGGGGAAGTTTTTGAAAAAACGGACCTACCCGTATGCATTTTCCCAAAGATGATCATCAGGTAAACCATGAAGCGAGCTGGTTTTTATCCCCTGATTTGCCCTCATTCCTCTTCTAGCTACAAGAAGATTAACGTGCTTTGTCTTCTTCATAGAATGATGACGCCAACCATCTCCTGCCTCTAACGTTCGCACTACAAGACTACAAGACTACAAGACTACAAGACTACAAGACTACAAGACTACAGATGAACCAATTAAGCCAGCAGACCTCTCCCTACCTTCTCCAGCATGCGAATAATCCCGTGCACTGGCGGGCCTGGGGCCCGGAGGCGCTGGCCGAGGCAAAAGCTGCAGACAAACCCATTATTGTTAGCATTGGCTACAGTACCTGTCATTGGTGTCATGTGATGGAGCGGGAAAGTTTTGAAAATCAGGCTACGGCGGACCTGATGAATAAGTTCTTCGTCTGCATAAAAGTGGACCGCGAGGAGCGCCCGGACGTAGACCGTATATATATGGAAGCGTGCCAGGCGATCTCCGGCAGCGGTGGCTGGCCGCTGAATGCCTTCCTTTTGCCCGACGGCCGGCCGTTCTACGCCGGAACTTACTATCCGCCAGAACGTAAGTATAACCTGCCGAGCTGGAAGGACGTTATTACGCATCTTTCCGGATTGTACCACGACGATCGTGCTTCACTGGAAGATCAGGCGGATCGACTGACCCGCAACATTAAGTCAGGTGCTACCAAACTGCTGAAGCTCGAACCAGAAGCGAACGACCATGACGAATGGCGGGCCAAAGTGATGGGTAAACTCAACGGGTCTTATGACTATGCCCGTGGAGGCTTTGGCGGAGCACCAAAGTTTCCGATGAGCCTGGCCCTGGAAGCGATACTCACCAACGGAGTCCTCCACAAAGACTTCAACGACCAGCACCGCGCTCACCACGGTATGCTGGCTATGCTCAATGGTGGTATATATGATCATCTCGGCGGCGGCTTCAGCCGTTATACGGTGGATGCGGAATGGCGCGTACCCCACTTTGAAAAGATGCTGTATGACAATGCGCTGCTGCTTCGTCTATTAGGCAAACTCCACCTCAACCAACCCAGCCCGCGTTACCTGGCAGCTATTACTGAGACGACCACTTGGTTGCAACGAGAAATGGCCCTACCCGGCGGCGGCTACCGCGCCGCCCTCGATGCAGACTCCGAAGGCGTAGAAGGTAAATATTACACCTGGACCCTAGAGGAAATCGCTATGCTGCTGCCTGCGGATGAAGCCGAACTTATTGCCGAATTCTATGGCGTTACCGTAACCGGGAATTGGGAAGAGGAACAGACTAATATCTTCTATCGCCCAACGGACTTGCCCGCTGTTGCTGCCAAAGTTGGCCTTCCTGCAGACGTGGCTGCGGCAAAACTTAATAAAGCCCGGAAAACACTGCACGATGCCCAGCTACTTCGTATTCCACCCGGAGCGGACGACAAACTAATCCTCCAGTGGAACGCCCTGCTGATCTCAGGTTGGGCCTGGTGCTACCGCGCTACCGCCAATGAAAAGTACCTGCGGCTCGCTACAGAATTGTGGCATACCCTCAATGAGAAGTTACGATCAGGGGCAGAATGGTACCGAAACCTCACTAATGGTCAGCTTGGGGCTCCTGCTTTTCTGGACGACCTGGCGGCGCTCGCTGAGGCCGCGCTTGATTTGCATGACATTACTTTTGAACTGGACTATGCGCTGATTCATGCCCGGTCCATTATTGATCAAGTATTAGCAGATTTCTCCATGCCCGAAGGTGGTCCTATGTTCTTCCTTCGTCCTCTGGCAGGAAGTGATCTTCCGGTAGAAGCCGTTGAGTTTTTCGACAATGCCCTGCCGAGCGGGAACAGTCAGCTGATGAGCGTCTTATTGCGCCTTGCCCGAATATCCGGGGAGGGAGTATATTTGGATAGGGGAGAAGCGATGCTTGCTGCCATGGCTGGAAGCCTTGAACGCTACCCCTCAAGCTTTGGCAACTGGTTGAGTGCTGGGTTGATTCATGGTGTCCCTCCGCGTGAATTGGTGATCACGGGATCTGACGCTAAGGCCAGGGCTGGTGTATTCCTGTCGCGTTACCGACCTGGCCTGCTGATTGTTGCCTCCGAAATGCCCCGCGAAGACGTTCCCTTATTGCAAAACCGTTACCTTACCGATAGCTCGCGGTTCTTTGTCTGTGAAAACCAAGTGTGTAATCTCCCCGTTTCGTCGGAAACGGAAGCGCTGCAACTGATTGATCCCAAATGAAGAAAACCTGAAAACCACCTCCGGCCATGTTAAAACGCATAACCCTTTTACCTTTACTCTTTGTCATCCTTATTCCTTTTCTCAAAGGGCAGCAGTTCGCGCAGTACAGCATGCCGTGGCTAGACCCTGTACAATTCAACCCCGCATACGCAGGTCTGGACAATAGCCTGAGCATTACGGGAGCATATCGGTCTCAGTGGGCAGGCTTAGAAGGACAGCCGGTGGGGCAGCGCGTTAGTGCACACATGCCTATTTATTTTTTGAGTAGCGGAATCGGGGTTGAGGTGGAGCGAGACCAAATTGGCGCTCGGCAGCTCAACAGTTTTGGACTCTCTTACAATTACCAACTGGTGCGCGGGGCTTCCGTTTGGTCCGTAGGGCTTTCAGCGAGGATGCTTCAACTCGGGCTAGACGGCTCAATTCTTCGAACGCCAGATGGCAATTATGAAGATGCGAATACGATTATCCATAATGATGATTTACTGCCCGTCGGATCGGTAGATAACAGCTCGTTAGCCCTTGGCGCTGGCATTTACTACCAGTCTGAAAGGCTTGAAGGTGGACTCTCTGCTCGCAATTTAAACGAAGCGATAATTGCTTTCCCCGGCGTCGATTACCTCCTTAAGCGGGAGTATCATGCTTATTTGCGGGCTAAATTTGACATTTTAAGAAAATGGGAGGCTTTCCCGATGATTTATGCTGTGAGCGATGGAACCCAACTCCAAACGATGGTGGGCGCAACTTTTCGCTTCCGAGAAAACGTCTTCGGAGGAGTTGCTTACCGGGGCTACAGCGGGCCTACTTCGGATGCTATTATTGTTTCTGGCGGTCTGAACATAAACGATAAGTTTTCGCTGGCTTATGCCTATGATATCACGCTTTCTAATCTGCAAACGGTACAAACAGGTAGCCACGAAATTAGCTTGAAATACAACTTGCGACAGCCTATTGGAGCAGGGGTTCCTCCACCCCTCATCTTCTATCCAAGGGCTAAAGAGTAAATATTTATGTTAAAAGTTGGTTTCATAGGCAACTTTAATACTACAACCTTAATCTTTGGCGTTTCCGTCGGGTAGCTGCCAAGTGCACTGTTAAATACCTTTCAAGTTCGCTAGAAAGTTGTTTAGCCACGGCAACTCGTCTATATTTGCAACGCTTTTTGAAACTAAGAGGAAAAAACTCGGGTCTTTTAATGAAGAATTTTATATACCTCATCCTGGCCGCATCCCTTATGGCCCTATCTCTCTCCAGCTGTGGAAGCCGTGAAACCGGTGAACTCGTTGGAGCACTTGATCGTCCTGATTGGAAAGGCGTACAGCCTTACGGCATGGTCTATGTACCACCAGGAACCGCCCACGTCGGAAACAGTGACCAAGATATCTCCGGTACGTTCATCCAACGTCCTAAAGCCATTACCATAAATGGCTTCTTCATGGATGATACGGAAATTACCAACAACGAATACCGCCAGTTCTTAAACTGGGTTCGTGATTCTATTGCCCACGATATGATGGGCGATTTCACTGAGAGTGGTGCCATCGACTGGGAAATCGAACTCGACTACGAGGACGAGACCCTGGCTGAGCTTTATCTCGAAGAAAGCTTCGCCGGTAAAAAACAGGTGAATACCAAACTGTACGAGTACACCTACAAAGAGGCAGACTGGGGAGCCGCTGCTAATGCCGGTCGAAACTCCGGTAATGGTATGAACGACTTCATTTCGGAAAGGCAGGTGAATGTTTACCCCGATACACTCGTATGGGTGCGTGACTTTGCCTACAGCTACAACGAGCCCATGGCCCGTAGTTACTTCTCCCACCCAGCGTATGATGAGTACCCGATTGTAGGTGTTGATTGGCATATGGCCCGTGCCTTTAGCTACTGGCGTACTTCTCTTTGGAACCAGTACAACGAAACGCTGATCGAAGAATTCCGTCTCCCTACCGAGTACGAGTTTGAGTATGCAGCCCGTGGCGGGAAAGAAAACGCTCCTTACCCATGGGGCGGCCCTTACGTTCGCAACACCAAAGGCTGTTTATTGGCAAACTTCAAGCCCGGCCGTGGCAACTACCCCGACGACGGTGGTGCTTACACTGTTGCCGCTGATGCTTACTACCCCAACGACTGGGGCCTTTACAATATGGCCGGTAACGTAGCGGAGTGGACGATCACCCAGTTCAACGAGAACGCTGGCAGCTTTATCCATGATTTCAACCCAGATATCCGTTATAATGCGCTAGACGGTGACCCCATCGCACTTAAGCGTAAGGTTATCCGTGGTGGTAGCTGGAAAGACGTAAGCTTCTACCTCCAGAATGGTACCCGTACCTTTGAGTACCAAGACACCACTAAGTCTTACGTAGGTTTCCGGAACGTAATGTCTTACACCGGTCGCTCAATCAACGACTTCTAAGCTTCGCCCACTTAATGCGATAGACTAATAAAACGGTCATCCTCTGTACTTCAGAGGATGACCGTTTTGTTTTCCTTATCGGGAAACTTGTCCTCTATCTTGCGTTCCGGCTAAGTGCGAACGTATTGATTTACCATCTTCGCTAAACATGAGAACACTTTTACCTTAACAAATTAAGATAAATATAACCTATCTTGCGCTACCAAAACCTCTCGACGGGCGTTTTCAATGGGCAAACCAATCAAGACTATGTTTAAGCAAACCTTCCTGTTATTTCTTCTTTTTTTTACCTTTTCATTAGGTGCTCAAAAGACTTTTCCAACGCCTGATTTGGTAACGATTGATCGTCAACCAGCAGCATTGTCTGACTATGTGGGCAACGGAAAGCCTACCGTCATTGCGGTATGGGCTACCTGGTGCCAACCTTGCCATATGGAATTAGACCATATGAAAAGCTACCTAAGTAAGTGGGAGAATGAATACGGCGCCCAGGTGCTGGCCATCAGTGTTGATAAACGCCATATGGTTAGCCGGATCAAGCCGTTGGTTAGCCGGAAAGGCTGGAAGTACAATATTCTTGTTGATACGGACGGTAAGCTGCAAGCTAAACTGGGCTTTCGAAGCATTCCTCAGATGTATGTGCTTGACGGAAAAGGTAAAATCGTTGAGTCCTTTACCGGTTACCAGAGCGGGCGAGAAGTTGAGGTTGAACGCCTAATAAAGCGATTAGCGAAATAAGGGTGACTTTGCACCTCCTGTTTATATAAAAAGCCTACTCGCAACGCGAGTAGGCTTTTTATATAAACAGTGGGTACGAGATCTACCTTACACATCAACCTCAAAAGTGAGCTTCACGTTAACGCGAAACTTATCCACCTTCCCGTCCTTAACGGTAGCAGATTGCTCGTTGATGTAAACGGAACGGATGTGGCGAACGGACTTAGAAGTGTTCTCTACTGCGTTCTTGATGGCGTCTTCGTAGCTTTTGTCGCTTTCACTGAGGACTTCGATTACTTTCAGGACTTTGCCCATGGTATAAGAATTTGTGGATGGATGGCTCAGCCAGCATCCGGGTTTATTGTTCAAAAGCACCAACCAGCACTAGAATGTGCGATTTGGACCGCCCAACCTCAACTCGAAGATCGAGCGTCGTGCCAGAAGGCGCGTCGTAATGAAGCAGTGGAAATGTTTGGGGCCGTTTCGTCTTGGCAACAAATTGTCCTGCTTCGTTGGCTAAATATAAGGCGATTTCTGAAGGTTCCGGTCCTGCAGCCGCAAAAAAAGCCTTACCCGGAGATAGGCGAAGCCCTCCGAGGCTTATTCCACTTTTTTCTTGCAGTGAATAGCCAAATAGACACCATTCACCTGTTTTTTTTTGCCAATGACAACCATCGCCTTGTGAAGTCAGCTTCTTTGCTGCTGCGAAGAAGCCAGACGATGTACTGCGGTATTCTAATTCGGATACTTGCCGCCCGCCCTTGCGAAGTAGACTCAGTGCAACGAAATCTTCTGGTGATGCCCCGGCTGCCAGGTGAAGCTGTAGCTGGTAGGTACCGTTCGTTTCAGGTATGAACTCAACAACTGGTGTACCGTCTTCTTCTTTGTCTTCGGCAAGCACCCGACCGGAGGAATCGCGCAAATACAGGTCGACATCTGCTTGCTCCGTAGGGCCGGAGGCAAGGAAAACATACTCCACATCTTTGATAAGTGTGACGTTGAGACTGATGCTTTGCCCAACGGAGAGTTGTGCCGCAGCAAGATTTAGCCCCGGCCGCCACTCATGACCAGAAAGTGCCGCCAATAAATTTCCTTTTTCAAATACGGTATTCAAGGCTTCTCTGGGACTCTGCGAACCTTCTTGAGCGGCCATTCTCGTGTACGGCAACAGCACTAAAAAAAAGGATAGGTAGAAGTAATACATTAGGAAGCCCAAGATACAGACCGCTAGCTTGACAGTTGGTCCAAAATTATTTTAGAGATGCGCAACCCCGCTCCAGCGCTTTCCTTGCAAAGGTCTCTTTGGGCTTTTTGAGGCTTTCCACTAAAAGGAAGATTGAGCGTTTTTAGAAGATCGTTGGCTGAACGGATACTAGTTGCCCCTCCTCGCCTCACGGCTTCAATTGCTTCTGGAAACTTATGGTAGCGGGGCCCGAAGATGACCGGAAGCCCGTAGGCCATCGGCTCCAGCGTATTGTGGAGCCCGGTCTTGAACGCACCGCCGATGTAGGCAAGGTCTCCGTAGCGGTAAGCACGGCTAAGGATACCAATAGTATCAAGAATCAGTACGCGTGATTTTATGATGGTCTCCTCAGTTGCTTCGGTATACCGAACGGCACCGAAGGCCTTTTTCCAAGCCGAAATTTCTTCTTCGTGAAGTTGGTGGGGCGCAAGGACAAGGCGGTAATGGGTGGGCAGTTTGTGCCATATTTTTTTCCAGCAAGCGACATCCTGAGGCCAAACAGAACCGGCAAAAATATTGAATGCATGGCCTCCGGTAAAGTCTTCTAATAGTTTGTCCTCGAAGGGCGTTTTGGCTAGTTGCAGAGTGCGGTCCATTCTTGGGTCCCCCGCAACGGTTACCGCCTCCGGGGCAATTCTTCCGGGGCCAATCAGCAGGTCTTTATCCCCCTTGGTCTGAACGATGATGGCGGAGAAAAAAGTAAGCATCCGTCGCCACCAGCCTCCCCAGGGCTTGAAAAATAATTGAGAACTCCGAAAGCTGGCCGCGACTAAAAATGTAGGAACGTTTGCTTGCCGCAGTGCCCGAAGGTGGAAAAACCAAAATTCGTACTTGACGAAAATGGCCACATCCGGTTGAACGTCGGCCAGCCACTTCGCTGCACGCCCAGGACCATCCGCAGGGAGGTACGCAACATGATCCGCCAGCGGCTCATTTTTACAGCGTTCGTAACCACTGGGGCTGTAGAAGGTGAGCAGGACTTTCCAGTCGGGCCTGGACTTGTGAAATTCCTCCAAAACAGGACGGCCCTGTTCAAATTCTCCAAGGCTTGCGCAGTGCATCCAAAGAAGGCGTTCGCTTTTTGGGCGAGACCGCAGGTGCATTGGCAGGTTTGAAGAAGCAGGGTGCTGCCGGCCCTTCGCCCAGAGCTTCGCTTGCTTGTTCCCCAGTGCCGCCGCTATCCGGATGGCTAGATGGTAAGCAGAAATCGCGATGCGGTAGAGTAGGGTCAAGCTATCAGTAATTAAAAACGAGCACTTATAATATGGTGTGCTTGTGGTATGTCAAGTTTGAAATTAGCACCTTGGTGACTAATTAAAAGTTACTCTCCTCTCCTTTGGAGAGGGGCCGGGAGTGAGGTTACGAGCAGTAGCGAGCATCCTCGTTCTAAGCCAGTTGTAAGTTTGACAGACCACCAGCTTTCTGGTTTTAGTTCACTCCTCCACCAGTTTTTATTTGTAAAATATCTCTCGGCCTTCGCCAAAATACAGCGGAATAATAATCCCGGCCTTTGCACCGAGTACAATGTCTGTTCGCCCTTCGGTAGAAGGAGGTGCTCCGGTGGGAATGTCGAAATTGCGGAGGGCTTTGGTGAAGCCCGCCATTACTTCTGCTCCAATGTAGAAATTCAGGCGCCGATCCAGCGCAAGCTGCTGGTAGCCAAGAAACTGGTGAATAGCTAAGCCACCAGTAAGCCTATCGTACCCAGGCCTGAGGTTGTCGCGTAGTTGGGGTACGACCTGCACAACATCGTCCTGAAAGCGGATGCGGTGAAAGAAGTAGCCCAGGCTTGTTTTTAGGTGAATTCCAGCTCGCTTATTTTCTCCGAGTGCGAAAGTGTAGCCTACTGCCGGACCAATGAAAAGTTGCCGCTGCCGTAGCTGAAGGTCCGCAGGAGAGCGTTGATTGCCAATAATCAGACCCTCGCGGGTCCGTAGGCCCGCCAGGACGTCTTCCTTGACTTCTGTCCCAAAACCATACTGCACCCTAAAACCGAATTCAAGGTTAGAATCCTTAGGTATCCAGGTAGCTCCGCCATCGATTGACCAGCCGCTGCCGAAGCGGTCGCCCAAATCTCCGGCACTCATGAAGGGCCCGTAACCTAGGTTCACAAGTACGGCCCGATCTAGGTTTCTCGCACCAGCAAGGCCCTGCGCGCTTAAAGCAACAGAAAAGAGGAGCGCAATTATCAAATGGAGTGTCTTTACCATGAAGCAAAGATAGTACTGTAGTCTTGTAGTTTGGTAGTCTTATGGTACGGTAGACTTGTAGTACGGTAGACTTGTAGTGCTACCGCATATTGTATTGTGAATGCTTACTTCGCTCGTGCGGGCCTTCGTTAGGTATGCCTTCAGGCCACCACGGACGAAGCGACCATCCGCACCTTCCCCGTTGGGCAGCTACTACAAGACTACCGAACTACCATATTATCCTACCCCATCAACTTCTCCTTCTGCTTCTGATATTCTTTCTGCGTCAGGATGCCGGCATCGTGTAGCTCCCGTAAGCGGGTGATTTGTTCGAGGAGATCCGGGCCGGGAGGGGGAGTGTTAAGGTCGGCAGCAGGAGTAGTGTTTACCTGGGGGGTACGAGACGGTGGCGGGGAATTAAAGTCTTCGATGGTCTCTTCTTCACCGACGATCTTTGAATCCGTTGGCTTTGGTTTAGTGAGCTCAAGGAGATTAAGCCTCCGGAAATTGTTAGACCGGAAACTGCGGTAAGCATCGCGCTTGCGTAAGGCTGCCAGAGCCGGATGCTTTTCAATGCGTTCCGGCTTTGGTAAGCCGAAGGTGACGGAGAGCTCAAGATGACGGAGGGCTTCGCCGTATTGGCCCAACTGGGCGTAGGAGCAAGCCAGGTTGAAGTGAGTGCCGGCATCGCCCAGGTCGATTACCGAAGCTTCCGAAAAGGCCTCGATGGCCAGGTCGTAATCTCCCGTACGGTAGTAGCGAATACCTTCTGCCTTGAGCGCCTTTGTATCGCGCTGAGCGAAAGGCGCAGCGATACCCAGCGGGCGATCGTCTTCAAGGGCTTCTTTATCGTATTTCTTTTGCCATTTCTTCTTAGGAGTAGCCCAGAATACAATCGCTGTAATTATAGGGGCTAGTACCATACACGCTACGCCCATGCCAAAAAAGGTTTCGGCTTCATTACCTAAGTCCTGGCTAGCCATAAAGACGAATCCCCAAAATCCGGCAAACTGTAATACCCCCCGGAACCATTGCCCAAGGTAAAAGCGGTGAACACCAAACATGCCCAGAAAAAAGGCAAAGAATCCAGCAAGAGTTTTATTCAACATGGCGGGGGTAAAATGAGTGTTTGGTTCGTAAGGGACGCCGTACAAATAACTTACACTTTTCGGCCGTCTTATTTTGCCCCTACTCCAATTAAAAATCATTTCCGTAGCGGTGCTATGCAAAGGATTTTTAATTGGAGTAGGAACAAAAACGTCAGGCCGAAAATCAGTAAGTTATTTTTACGGCGTCCCTAAGGTCGGAACAATAACGATAAAATACTTACCCATAGATACGACGACGAACCGAAAAGGATGTATCAGGTGATGTTTTTTTTCGACGTTAGGCGGATGCCGGGGGACTAACGGTGCCCTTGAACACACTTTGCACCCGCGGCCGCGCCGAATGGAGTGCCATAGAGTTCGTAAGACACTCAAGCTAGGAACGCGCTAAAAGGTCTTGTCTTTCCTTAGCCAGCTTCCGGAACTGTTCTTTGGACTCCAAAAAACGAAGATAAGGGATCAAGGTCTTAAGGCTTGGTAACTCATCGGCTGAAGCTCGGAACAAGGCGGTTCTCATGCGTTTGATCTGTTGTACCTTCAGAGCGGGGTTTTGAGCCGCTTTCTTGAGTACTGCAGCATTCATAAGCCGGTAGCGGGAGGTATGGGCATGTTTTAATACGGTGTCAACCATTAGTTCCTGTTCTGCTAACTGGTCAAAAACCTTCTCGATGATGTTAAGGGCGGCTGTATACACTTTTTCGTGCCGAGAGATCAAGCGTTTTTGTAGCTGTCGTTCCACAGCTCTAGGAATGGGGGGAGGGCTACCTTGCGCCTCGACCCAGGTGTCCAGCTGTAGCAGGGCACAACGTTGTAGCCACGGCTCCTTGCGCTCCAAGTAGTTGGCGACTACGCCGAAAAGCGCCTCCGCTTCAGCATCCTGTACAAGCTTCTCCCAGTTAGGGCCTAGCATTTGCGGCCAGGTAACTGGTGCGGCAGCATTGAGTGCAGGGTCGTCGATTTTGGCGTTCATATCCGCAAGACTTACCCTTATCCCCTCAGGTTCATGATCTATGAGCTCCGCAATCAGGTCAAAAAACGGTAAACGCTCCTCTTTGTTGAATTTTTCCCGGATCACGGCACCCGGCGCGGGATGGCCAGTGGCTTTAAGAGCCGTGAATGCTTCTTCCGCCAGGGAGGCATGGCGATGGAGAATGGCAATGATGACCAGATGAGCTTCCTTCCCCCGTAAGCACTCGACAACTTTCAGGTATTCCTTTAATTGCGCTCGATCTTCTGCAAAAGAGGGATGAAGATCAAGAATGCGCTGGGTGTTGTCCGGGCTGGCAAGTTCCTTAACCGCGTTCAGCAGACCGGTAGAATAGGGGTGGCGACCGGGCCGCTCCAGTTCGCTGAACAAGAACTCTGAAGCAGAGGCAGTTCCTAACAGACTGATTAAATGGTATACTTCATGGCGGTCGCTCGGGTCAACCACCAGGTTGATCAACGAGAAAAGCCAGGGCTCCAATGCGTGAGGATTGACCTCGCCCTGTTTAATAGATTTGGCAATTGACCAGAAACCGCTGTAGACCTTTTTCTGTAGAAATAACCCGGGGCGGGCTTTGGGATTACTGAGCCAGAAATTGGCACGTTGAGCGTATAAAGGAGCCTGCGCCCCCTGTGGGGGCATTGTATCCGGATATGCTTTTCTGAAGGCTCTGCGTAGTAACTTGTATTCTGGCAGGACATCGTTCAACCACGCGGCGGCTTCCACGCGATACTTTAGGTTCTCGGCCAGCCGTTGAAAATGTTCCCGTGCGGATTCCCAACGATCTCCGTAGGTAATCCGAAACACCATTTCGGGTAATTGAGCGGCAGCAGAGTTTACGCTCAGTACTTCTCCTGCTTGATCGATTTCTACTTCAAAGCCGGTTGGGCCGTATTCCTTGGTATTCAGCGTGATCGTAGCGGTCATTGGCAATTAGGATGTCAGGGCGCGGCGCGCAGGTGCAGGGGGGAGGTTTAAGAAAATAGGTTTTGGTGCGTAGTCTTCCGCCAACGAAGGTATTACTATGTCCGTAAATTTCGCAAATCCTTGTATCGGATCAAGATTACTCCGAAATCGCCACCACGGCATCTTTTCCCCAGGGTGGGTTAGGTGGCCGGCGACGGACCCCATCATCCAAGTCAAAAATTCCGAAGATTACCGGAGTGTTGAAGCGTTGGGTTGGGTAGCGGGTGAAGCCATCGGTGAGTACCAGAATGGAGTCAGGCGCAGGGTTGAGGTCCAGTGCCGCGAGGATGCCGGTGGTCATGTCCGTCCCGCCGCCGCCGGGAAGGGACTCCAGACGGTAGGCTTCCTGAGACGCCAGAATTTTAACCGGTTCGTAGGCTTTTTGGTCGCAGGGTATGATGGTGACCGGATACTGAAAGGTGCGTAGAACCGCAGCAACTTCATTGAGGGCTCGGGAAAGAAGCCCGGAACTCATTGATCCACTGGTGTCTACTACTACCGCAATGCGGGCGGTTCGGTCTCCCCGTAAAGACGGCGTCAGAATGGGGTGGTATACGGCCTGCCGCCGGCTTGGCCTGCTGAAGCTGTAATCGATTCTGCTACCGATGCCGTTTTGCAGCGCAACGCTCATACGGTTACCGAGCCGGGAGCGCCAGTTGGTTTTGGGATGGAGAATATCGTCGGTCCAGTCTCGCCAACCACCAGGCACGGCTTTGTCGCCAGCTTCTTTCATCCGCCGGGCCACCTCGCGCCGCAGCACCTGATCGTCAAGGGAAGAGATGTTTTGCCTTTCGTTGCCTTTTTCCCAGTCGCGTTCTTGATTGTGGACACCGCTGCCGTCATCGTGGTTGGCGGCCAGGCCTGGGTGGCTTTGGCTAATGCCCTGAAAGTAGGTCTCGGCAAGTAGGCCACGTTCGTAGCCGAAATCTTCGGGGAGCATGCCTGGATAGGCTTTTGGCATCCGCATCCCTGGCCATTCTGTATCGTTGATCTCGAAGTCGGCAGCAATGTTCCAAAGCCGCCCGGCTTCCTGACCATGAACATTGAAGGCACTGGCCCGCTCAGCGTGCTGGCGCAGCCGATGGCTGATTTCATGAATCCAGATGAAGGCCAGCTCCGCCAGGGCAACGGGCCGTTCATATGAATTCCAGATATCTTCCACGACAGTTGGGTTCCAGTAAACATTGTAGTGCAAGTCGATGGCTGCAATATCCACCGCTTCAGAAATAATAATCCGGCAACGAAACAGCGCTGGAGCAAACCAGGGAAGTTTTTCGGCAGCGTAGGCCCTTGCGAAACGTAGGTGGGAGGTCATTTTTTAATTGGTAGTTGGTTGTATGTGGCAAAATAATCCTAACCCTTTTGTCTCGTGCGGCAGCAACTACAAACTTCCTACCCCAACACCTCAATAAACTCCCGAAGCCCTTCATCACTGAAAAGACTGTTGACGGAGGCAGAAATGACAGAAAATTTCTCCGGTCCGGCAGCTTGTCCTTTAGCCATCAAGCGTACCAGCCAGGTGGAGCCAGCGAGTTCTTTGAGGGGGACGAAGATGACATCTCGCCGACCGTCGTTAAAGGCACGGGCCGCTAGGGAAAGGTAAGGTTCGGACCAGGTCAGGAGCCGATCAGCGTCCAGTTCTTTTTTAAGATGATCGTTGAGGCCGGCAAAAAGAACGAACAGCTCGCTGTCGTCCAGGTCTTCAATAGGTACAGTGGCTTTGCCGCTGAGTACCTCTACGGGGTCAGGCAGACGAAGGTTGCGCAAGTACTCCAATAACATGATCGCCGTCGCTTCGCCAAGGCAACCGGTGGTAAGTTCAAAGAGTACCTGGTTATTAGCCTCATTATTAATGCGGTAGCCAAGTAAATCTGCGGTAGCGAGTAGGGCTGCGGCGAAATCCCAGCTTCGGGGGCTGGCAAAGCCATATTTATTCTCCTCGGGGTTAGCGTGGAGCGCATCGGGCTTGACCCTTAGGAAACCGGCGATTCTGGTTTGGAAAAACCGAAGTTTTGCGGCGTGTTCTTTTACATCAATTTCGGGCAACTTACCAGTTTTCCAACCACTGGTCAGGGAGTGGACATAAAGATCAGTAGAAACATCCCAGTCTAGGTGAACAAAGCGGTTGCGTAGGGGAGGGGAGAGCTCCCAGCCACCTACCATGAGGTCGGGCGGGTTAGCTGCTGCAACAATCCGAACACCGGGAGGCAGGGGGTGAAAGCCTACCTTACGTTCGAAGACTACCCGCAAAAGGGCAGACTGGACCGAAGGCGGAGCAGTACTGAGTTCGTCCAGAAACAGGATTCCGTCACCGTCGTCTGCAAAATCATCCACCCAGCGAGGTACGGCGTAGCGTACGCGCCCTTCTTCGAGCACGGGCAGGCCGCTGAAGTCGGTTGGGTCATGAATGGAGGCGATGAGGGTTGTTACCGGCAGGTTCTCGTTGGCCAAGCCTTCAATAAAGCTAGACTTGCCCACGCCGGGGCGGCCCCAGAGTAAGACGGGGATTCCGGTGTCGCCACGGGGAGCAGGTGTCGCCAGAGCGATGAGTAAAGATTGAGCGCCAGCGGGGAGGTTTACTTTAGGGGGGATCACGGTTTGGAGTAACACTACACAGGGCGCGAAGGTTGCCGGATAGGTATTAGTACTTTAGCACCCTGAGGAAACGGCCTTTGTTTTTTACCAGGTAAAGGCCCGGCCGTAAACGGGAAAGATCGAGTGAGGTTGTTCGTGTACTCTCAGCAGAAACGGTTGTTAATCGCTCTTTACCAGTTAGATCGAAGACGGTTATGCGACCTGTACTATTGATGGTTAACGGTCCGTTGGTTGGATTAGGGAAAGCCCTGAGGTCTTCCTGATCCAGGCCAACGAATACGGTGTTGACAGGTACTGCATCCTCGTAAATAGAAGCAATTTCATTCTCGTTAAGTGCTCGGTTGTAGACCCGAACATCATCCATTTTACCGCTAAACGCAGATATTGATTGAGGGGCAAAGTATCTTCCCATTATAATTTCCTGGCCTTCTCTGAAGAAAGCTGAAGTTGTAGGATGACTACTTTCAAATATGCCGTTTACATAGATATTCATTATCTCACCCTTAATTGTAACGGATATATTGTACCATTCGTCGGTCGTCCAGATATTGGTAGTTGATGAAACGCTGGTCAGGCCAAATGCCGAACAATTTGTGGAGTTGTTGTTGACAAAATCGCCCTGTAGCTCACACTTCACTTTGCCATCATCTGTTGAGGGGAAAGAGAAGCAATTAGTCCTGTTGAATGAGAGGATGAAATCTCCTGAATTATCACCGCCAACATCAGATTGGAAAAAAATTTGGTGGCCGGATGTTGAAGTCAAATCTTCCGTAGGTGAAAACCAGAATGAAAACGTAGCATTTGTAGTTGGGTTCAGGCTGTTGTTGGTAATAGATATATAGTCGTCTACTCCATCGAAAAAGTAAGCAGCGTTCTCATTTCCAAACCGGTCAGAGGTCAAAATAGCTCCAACTGCTGCCGCATTATTTTGATTCCCGCTCTCGTCTACTGTATTCCCATTAAAAGGTAAATGAAGCATTAAGTTATCTGTAGGTATTTGGGAAAACAGTAGTATTTGCGCAAAGAGAAATCCAAGAAGGGTCATGAAATATCTCATTCTAAGTAAATGTGTTTTTTTTTTAATAAAAAGTTTAGGTAGACACAAAGGTCTTGTGAGGGTGAAAGTAATGCTCTTCGAGCACTTTTTGTTATGCAATGCAGGTTCAATCGTGAATTAAGTAATGCAACTGTTGGGCTTGAACAAAGTATTCGATAAAATTCTAAGATAAGTTTGCTTTAGCTACGTTGTTATGGCGCTACCCAACTACACTACGACATTACTACCTTTGCCGGCCTAATGAAAACTCCGCTCAAATACTGGATCTTCCGGGCAGCCTCTGCCATACGTTGGTACTTGGGAGCAAGCACACGCTACGATGTGCACTCACCTTACCTGGTAGAGTTTATCAGAGAAGTGTATCGGGATGATCGGCACTATCATGCTTTTGACCTCATTGCCTCGGTAAGGAAATACTGGCGTGGCCGACCGGGAAAGGTGAAATTGCAATCTCTCGGCGCACCCAGTAAGACAACCAGTAAGGATGAACGCACGGTCCGGTCTTTGGTTGCCACCAACGCCATTGATGATGACTGCGGGCGGTTCCTGTTTCGCCTGGCCCTTTGGTTGCGGGCGGAGAATATTATTGAATTTGGAACGAATGCCGGGATCTCTACCCTCTATCTCCACGCAGCCAATACCAGCGCAACCTTCCATACCGTAGAAGGCAACGCTGATGTAGCTGCGTTGGCAAAAGAAACTTTTGCTAAAGCTGGAACCGGGGCAGGACTTCACCCACACGTAGGGCTATTCAATAATTGGCTGAGTGAGCTTAAATCCAAAACGTTGACGGAGCGGTTACCCGAAAAGCTAAAAACAAAAGGGAAGGTCAATTATAGCGGTGCCCCGACAACCGCCCAGGCTACTGAACAACCACTCGATCTATTTTTCTGCGACGGAGATCACCGTTACCAACCAACCTTGGACTACGTTGCAGCTTTGCTGCCCAACCGCTCTGAAAACGCTGTCTTTGTTATCGCTGATATCCACTGGTCTGAAGGCATGGAACGCGCCTGGGAAGAACTCAAGAGATTACCAGAAGTAACAGCCTCGGTGGATGTTTATCATTTTGGTCTTCTCTTTTTTAAGGAAGGGGTGTCTGGCCCGCACATCAGCCTGATCTCTACGCGCTACAAGCCCTGGCGGTTAGGTTTTTTTGGTGCGCGAGGGTGAGGTTAGGAGTCCCGGAGGGACGCTTAGCATAGCGTGGGGTAAAGGACACCGCGAAGCGGTTCCGTAACTCCACGTTTTCGTTATTCACACGATTAGCAATCGCGCTGCAAGCGCTCAACCCAATTATACCTATTGCAAACCGCAGCGGACCACTATTATACAAACGTAGATAGGAACACGTAAAAAGCCCTCCGGTGAAACACCGAAGGGCCAAAATTATGGTATGTCAGAAAGCTTTCTCTAGAGGCGGAATGCTAACGAATATTGTTTTCGTATTGCCTCGTTTTTTATTGTATTAGCGCCTCCGTGCAAGGGTTATTGGCTCCAATACTTCCCGAAAGTAGTCCTTTACTACGACCCGGCCAAAGTTATCGCAATTTATTTTCCATTACACAACCCCATGCCCGTGGGGTGAAGGGTGGTGCAGGTTGAAAATTTTTCGCTTGAAGTGGTGTATAGACATATCTTGTGGACGAACAAACTTATCAATTTTCGAAGCTATGCGTAGTCAGTTAACCGTCTTTTTTCTCACCCTTCTTTGCACCTGCGTACTCGCCCAAAAAGAACGCTTACAGTCGGGCCCTATGTTGGGCTACTGCGAGCAAATGGAGGTGATGATTTGGGCCCAGACCAAAGTACCTGCCCTGGTTAAAGTTGAATACACCGATGATGCCGGGACAACGATGACAACGAACGAAGTGAAAACCAGCCGGATAAACGGATACACCGCAAAACTGATTGCAGACCAGGTTCAGCCGGGCGTGCATTATACTTACCAGCTTTTTATAGACGGTAAGGCCGTCGCCCTTGATTATCCGACGGAGTTTACGGCACAGGAAATCTGGCGTTGGCGCAAAGATCCTCCAACTTTTCGGGTGGCTCTGGGGAGTTGTACTTACATCAATGAGCCTAAGTACGACCGCCCCGGCGATGGTTATGGCAGCGAATATGAAATTTTTACTTCCATTGATCAAAAGAACCCCGATTTGATGATTCACCTGGGTGATAATATGTATCTCCGTGAACCCGATTGGTATACCAAAACAGGTTATCATCACCGCTATACCCATACTCGGAGCCTGCCTGAAATGCAACCACTACTGGCCAGAACCCACCACTATGCTACTTGGGATGATCACGATTACGGACCTAATAATTCTGACCGTACCTGGGTACAAAGGGAGCTCGCTAAAGAAACTTTCGATGCCTTTTGGGGAAACCTCACCAGCGGCTTGCCGGCAAACACTGCCGAGAGCGGATTCCCGGGCATCACCTCCACCTTTCGCTACAACGATACGGACTTTTTCCTGCTGGACAATCGCTCTTTTCGTACACCAAACGACCAAAAGCGTAAGGATAATAAGACCGTCTTGGGTAAAGCGCAGCTAGAGTGGTTGATTGAAAGCCTCGTGTTCAGTGATTCTCCCTGGAAGATGGTCTGTGTTGGAGGGCAGGTACTCAATACTTCCAAAAGCGGAGAAACGTACGTGAACCTTGCGCCCGACGAACAAGCCTATCTGCTTCGCCGAATTACCGAAGAGAACATCACTGGTGTTGTTTTCCTGACCGGAGACCGCCACCACAGCGAACTTTCTGAACGGAAGCTTGACAACGGAAAAATGATTTATGATCTTACCATTTCAAGCCTCACGGCAGGAACGGGCTCTTCACGCTCAGAAAAAAATAATTACCGCGTAGATGGAACATTGGCGGTAGAACATAACTTTGGCATACTTACTTTTTCCGGATCACTGAAGGAGCGTAAGCTCCAGGTCGAGGTTTTCGATACGGAAGGTGTTGAAATATGGAGTAAGGAGTTAGAGAAATAGTGCGCTAGGAACTAGAAAGCCAGAAGCTGGGATTTCCTGCTTCTGGCTTTCTAGTTTCCGGTTCTCTAATGTCTAGCTATTAGTCATTAAATACCTCTACGTCGCGATTCTTGACGACGAGATCAGTGAATTTACCCTTGAAACGGGTAGCTTTCACAATGTGATTGTCGATCCAATGGTAGTTGCCACCACGGGGCTTGCCCATTAGCATGCTGTGCCATTTGAAGTTGTGCTTCTTGAGCCAGTATTCCGTGATTTCACGGTGCTCTTCGGTACGGGAAGTGAAGAAGGTGATGATGTGGCCTTCGTCGTACCATTTATTTACGATGCGGAGTGCATCAGGGTAGGGCATGCAGGTACCCATGCGCTCGGGCTCTTCGTTAGGGATGTCATCACAGATGGTTCCATCGATGTCTATCAGGAAGTTCTTAATGCCTGCGGCCAGTACCGGACTAATGAGTTCACCTTTTTCATTGAAGGTGGTTTCCAGTTCTTTATCACTCTTATCCATTGGGAGGAAAGTTTTCAGCTTTGTTATTTTGGGGAATTCGCTTAAGATTTACACAAAGATAAGAAATTACGAATGGCAAGAAGCGAGAGGGATGTTAAATGGTCGCGCGCTTTTCCGTTTCTTTACGGCTTATAAACGAATGAAATATGGAATACGTTGCTCTTGTTACTGGCGCATCCTCCGGAGTTGGAGAAGCGCTTGCCCCTATGCTTGCTCAACGTGGCTATAAGGTTTATGGCATGAGCCGGCGCAGTGTTGATTTGCCGGGAGTAAGTGCATTACCTGCTGATATATCCGACGCAGAGGCGCTAAAAGCGGCCCTTGACCGCTTAATTGAGGAGAGTGGACGCCTTGATGTAGTGATGCACTGCGCTGGGATAGGTGGAGCGGGCCCGGTTGAGCAAATGCCGACGGTGCGTGCGCGCCAGATAATGGATACCAATTTCTGGGGAAGCTGGAACCTTTGCCAGGCTACACTTCCGTATTTGAGACAAAGTGACCGTGGCCGACTGTTATTGGTAGGCAGCATCGCTGGTTTCATGGGTATTCCATTTCGGTCTGCTTATTGTGCCAGTAAGGCTGCGCTAAAAACACTGTCGGACAGTCTCCGCATGGAGGTTCAGGGCAGTAACCTAAAAGTGACGATGGTGGCTCCGGGCGATATTTCGACCAACTCTATAGCTACCCAGTACCGCCAACCGGTAGAAGACCTGGACCCGCTTTACCAACCTCGTTATAAGAAGGCAGACGATGGAATGGCGGCAAATGTAGATCACGGTATGGCGGCCAGCTACGTTGCGGAGGAAATGTACAAGATTATGCAGAAGGACGAACTGAAACCCTATTACGTCATCGGCGAGTTGGTCCAGCGATTGAGCGTAAGGGTTAGTCAGCTATTACCAGGCAAGCTCTGGGAGAAGGTCTTGGGCAAGTATTATAGTTAGGTAATAGTTGGTAGAATGTAGTGGGTAGTGCTGCCACTGTTACCACTCAGGGCGCTTTATTTAGTACTACCCACTACCAATTCTCATTCCAACCAGGAGATCGCTCGCTTCCGCTCAGTAGTTCCGAAGGCGGAAAGCTCCAACCCGGGCGTGAGCAGATCACTGAGACGAACGGTGGTTTTGAGCCAGCTCTGGTCACCTATGATGGCCATTCGCTCTACATTTTTGTACTGTTTAACGGAGGTTTTCATGTCTTCCATCAGGGCCTTACCGGAGAAGCCGGAGGAGGTTACGATTTCTAGCATGACGCGGGCTTTCCCGTATTTCGCAGCCTGCTCCTCGATTAGTGTATTGAGGCGATCGTAATCGGCGATTTCCATTTTCCCAATGATGGCAATGCCGAGCAGACGTTCTGTACCCAGGTCAATTTCCTTGAGTGCTTCGGATGATTCCTGGGCAGGATCCAGCTTCAGCCATTCGTGGGCCAGCTCGCCTTCATCTATACCGAAGGTTTTTACGTCAATACGCGGTGTCAGCCAGTCGAGACTACCAGAGAGGGAAGACAACCAGCTTTTATCGGTGAGGATGGCATATTTCTCGATCCGATCCCAGAGCTCAGTTTTAGCTTTTAGTAGCTTCCAGAAGGTCTGAAAGTCCTGAAATCCTCCGATGTTTTTAATGTTGCCGAGTAGGCGTAACTTTCCGTGAGTAATCACTTTAGCTTCTACGGCCATCAAAAGTTTACGCATACCTTCGTCGTCCACTTCACCATCGAGCGTGAAACCGAGAAGATTGGATTGAGAGAGGGGAAATACTGAGATCATTTATTGGTTCTTTTGTCCGTATTAGGGGCGGGAATTAAATAAGGCGGTCAAAAATCATGGTTTATTTGTTTCCCGTCCCTTAATAACGCAACTTAAGGCTAGTAGTTAAATGTGAGCTGTATCTTTCGACTAACGTACCCTTCTGACGGACGATTGAAGGCCAGGCAGATTTTGGGCGCGGCGCGCAGGTGCAAGGAAAGGTAAATGAAAGCGTCCGTAACTATTACACGTACCTTGACGCCAAACTACAGGATCACCGCCGATTGAACCACAAAACCAAACCCCATGCTTCCGTTAATTAACGACCTAGTATTCTTCGACCTCGAAGCCACCGGCCTGAACATTGTTCAGGATCGAATCGTCCAGATAGGTCTCGTTAAGCTCTTTGCGGATGGCCGCCCTTCCGAGGAGCTGGAAATGAAGGTGAACCCAACTGTTCCCGTTAGTGCGGAGGCTGCTGCTATCCATGGTCTTTCGAATGAGATGTTGGCTAACGAGCCTACTTTTAAGGAGATAGCTCAGCGCTTGTATGACTTTATCGGAGACGCAGACTTAGGGGGCTATAATTCTAACCGATACGATGTGCCATTGTTACAGGAAGAATTCTACCGCGCCGGTATTTATCTGGATACCAGTAAGCGCCGACTCATTGATGCTCAACAGATTTTTTACCGCATGGAGCCGCGCACCCTTTCTGCTGCCCTGAAGTTTTATTCCGGTAAAAAAATGGAAAATGCTCATGACGCGCTGGCGGATGTCCGCGCTACCGTAGACATCTTCAATGGCCAGCTAAAAATGTACGCTGATGCCGATTACGAAACCGACGATGGCAAATCCATCAAACCCTTTACGGATATGGACGCAGTTGCTGCCTTCTGCCAGGACGATCGTTTCCTTGACGCTACCCGACGACTAAAAAAAGGGCCCGACGGCACACCTCAGTTTAACTTCGGGAAGTATGCTGGCCGGGCCGTTGCTGATGTTTTTAACGAAAACCCCAATTACCTGAAGTGGATTCTCAGCAAAGACTTCTCCATGGAAGTCAAGGCGCTGGTGAAGGCCATTGATGAGCAGCGGAGAGGGTAGATGGAGGTAGAGATTGATAGATGTGATAGGAGGTGGATTGATAGGCTGCCGCAAGTACCGTTCACTGCGCTTCGCTTGCTCACCCTAAGTGACGAAGCGAAGCTTCGCGGCCGGCAATTGCATTGGTTCTATTAATCTAAACCTTAATAACTACCCTGGTCTCCACCCGACCGTCTCCATCTTCCAGGCGGAGGAAGTAATGGCCAGGAATGAGTTTTTGGTAGTCAATAAAGTCGAAGCGTAGGCTGCTTTTACCGACTGAAAACGCTTTTGTTGGCCAATGCGTAAGGAATAAGCACAATAGTTTAGGCGTTTATAAATTTGTGTAGGGCACGTGCCGTGTATTAACCTTGCTTTTTGGATAACTTTCTTTGCACCCGCGGCCGCGCCAGATAAAAACCAACTTATGACTAGACCAACGCTTTTTGTCCTTTTTGTCTTTGTTCTTTCATCGCTTTCTGCTCAATCTGCTGCCCGTAGCTACGACTATGCTTCCCCTAAATTGATCGGGGATTTACCAGCGGAGCTGGACGAGATCTCCGGCCTTTCTGTTGCTCCGGGGCACCGCAGCGAGCTGCTCGCTGTTCAGGACGAGGAAGGCAAGATATTTCGTATCAACTCTAAGACGGGAGGACTTCTCTGGACCATTACTTTCTGGAAAGACGGAGACTATGAAGGGGTAGAGGCGGTTGGCGAAGACGTTTGGATCACGAAAAGTACTGGTACGCTTTATCACGTCACCAATGCAGGGAAGCCAAACCAAAAGGTAGACAAATACAACACCGAACTCACCAAGGAAAATGACGTTGAAGGTTTGGCCTACGACAAAGCAAAAAATCGCCTCCTCCTGGCCTGCAAGAAGGACGCAAAAGACGACGGCAACCATAAGGACGGCCGTTACATTTATGCTTTTGACCTGGCCACCAAGGTTCTGAGCAAAAAGCCCGTATTTGCCATCGAACTGGAGGCCGTGAAAAACTACCTTGCCGCCTGTGAGAAAACGACGGACCACGAACGCCTCTGCGACTTTTTTATCAGCCGTGCTGAATACGATCTCGCGCCTTCCGCCCTTGCTGTACACCCGATTACCGGTCAGCTTTTCCTAACCTCTTCAGTAGGCAAAGTCCTCATGGTCTTGAACGCCGATGGCCGAATCGATTATATGGAGCGCCTCAATAAGAAACTATTCGCCCAGCCTGAGGGCTTAGCGTTCGGCGAGGATGGAACCCTTTTTATTAGTTCGGAGAAGAAGAAGGCAGAACACGCGCGGGTGTATCGCTTGCCTTTTGGTAGATTGATCGATTGATGGTCTGATCGATTTATAGAGCGATCGAAATGCTATCAATTTACCTGCTATCACACGATCAATCTACAGCAGTGCTGCGGTTAGGTCCTCAACCAAGTCCTCAACATCTTCCACTCCAACGGAAAGGCGAATCAGGCTATCGGTAAGCCCGACGCTCATCCGCTGTGCACGGGGAACGCTGGCGTGGGTCATACTTGCGGGGTGACCAATGAGGGATTCTACACCGCCGAGCGATTCTGCAAGGGTAAAGTAATGCGTATTTTTCATGACTCGGGTAGCCGCTTCGAGTGTGTCTTCTTTGAGGTCGAAGGAAACCATAGCTCCGAAATCACGCATCTGTTTTCGGGCAACCTCGTGGCGAGGGTGGTCCTCAAGGCCGGGGTAATAAACATTAGCGACCAGGTCATTATTTTTAAGGACATTAACAATGTGGCGCGCGTTTTCGCACGCCCGTTGCACCCTAAGGTGTAGGGTCTTTATTCCGCGAAGTACAAGGAAACAATCCTGTGGGCCAGGAACGGCACCGGCCGCGTTTTGCAGATAGTACAGTTTCTTTGCTATGGCTTCGTCGTTAAGAATAAGAGCGCCCATGATTACGTCAGAATGGCCACCTAAGTATTTGGTGGCGGAGTGAAGTACAACGTCAACCCCCATAGTTAGGGGTTGTTGTAGATAAGGGCTGGCGAAGGTGTTGTCCACAACGGAGAGAATGCCATGATCTTTGGCTATACTGGCGAGCGCATTAATGTCGACAATATTGAGCATCGGGTTCGTGGGCGTCTCGATCCAGAGCATCTTCGTGTCACCCGAGATTTCCATTTCTACTTTTGCAGGGTCCCGCATATCAATAAAGCGGGACTTGATGCCGAAGGGGGCAAATACGCCCGTCAGCAATCGGTAACTTCCACCATAGAGATCATCGGAGGCAAGTACCTCGTCTCCGGGTTGGAGAAGGCGTAAGACATTGTCCATCGCAGCGAGGCCGGAACTGAAACAAATGCCGAATTTCCCTGCCTCAATTGCTGCCAGATTGTTCTGCAGAGCTGTCCGGGTAGGGTTCGCAGTCCGGGCATATGCATACCCTTTATTTTTGCCGGGTGCAGACTGAGCGTAGGTCGAGGTTTGGTAAATCGGGGTCATTACCGCACCGGTTTGCGGGTCAGGGCTGATGCCTCCATGAATGCACTGGGTGGCGAAGTTGGCGTCTTTTTTGGCGGACATGAAAGGATCGGTTGATGAATGTGGTAAATTTAAAGAGACTGCCGCAAGTCCCACTTAGTGTGCTCCGCTTATCTGCCCAAGGTGAGCAAGCGTAGCGCAGCAAATGGTACTTGCGGCAGCTCTATAAATCTACAGACTATAAATCTATCAATCTAGTTATTGGCACATTCAGATGCATAAATGTAAGCGTGCTCTGCCAAGTCAGACCACTTGGTTTTCTTAGAAGTCTTTACGGCGTCACAGTCGCCGAAATAGGCAGGGAACTCGGTCTTGTAGTCTTTCTTCTTCAGTCGTACAGCCGTTTTAGTCCCGTTCTTCTTTACGTAGTAACTCTTAGCATCGCCACCGGCAGAGAGGGGGCCAACACCAATACTTGCCGTCTTCTTAGCCAGGGGGTCGAAGTAGATACGAATACCGTCGGAGAAGTGCGGGTTGAGGAGCTGCATGAGCAGTTCCATCTGCTTCTTCTTTACCTGTACGTTAGTGTTCTCCAGGAAGACGTAGCCGTTGGTAAACATTTCTTCGTTCAGGTCTTTGCCCCAGTGTTGTACCTTCAGATCGTCGTAGAAAGAGCTGAGTTTACTGAGGGCGGTTGGCTGGAAGTAGCCATGCTTGATGTCAGAACCTTTCAGCTTGTGGGTTTTGCCGTTGGTGTCCTTAATCTTGATGTACTTGGTGATGCCTTTCTTACGGTCAAAATCTTTGACGTTTCCTACAATCTCAGTACCGTCTTTCAGGGTAATGTAAGAAGTCTTCTTCTTAGAGAACTGGTAGGTAGGGTTCATCAGCCCCGGGGGCTTTTCTTGGGCAGAGGCAAAAGTGGCGGCGGTGAGCACAACGGCGAGCACCAGCACGAGGCGGGAAATAAAGTAGCGCATAGTAGGATTTTTGTGAATGCAGTGATCTTTTTTGTAAGATCACTTAGTGAAAGGATTGTGTTTTTGAAGTAGTGATACAAAAATACGAAATGATATGACGACTTCAAAGAATAATCAAATAAATAATCAAAATAATTTATGTAATTATTTTGATTACATATATCAAAAGTCGATAAACGCAGGTATAAGACACGTTCTTATGTGTTTGTTGCTGGGGAATAAGCTATTTACGTTTACCTTCTTTAAGCTCGAAGTTGAATCCATTTTCGTCGAACTCCCGATATCGAGCTTCGTCAAAGCTGTATAGTTTTGCGGGGCGGTGGGCTACGCCGGTCTGCGATCGGCCCAGGTCCCGTAGTAAATTCATGGAGAGAATTTTTTTCCGGAAGTTCCGCTTTTCCAAACCAATTTCCCACACTGCTTCGTAAAGATGCTGGAGATCAGTGAGGGTGAAGGCGGGGGGAAGTAGCTCAAAGCCTACTGGTTGGGTACGAATCCTGCGCTTTAGTCGGTTTAGAGCTACCTGAACGATTTCCTCGTGATCAAAAGCCAGAGAGGTAATATCTTCGACATTGTGCCAAGCGACTTTCTGGGCAATGCTAGCTGCTTGCAGTTCAAAGTCTGCTACTTTGACTAAGCTATAATAGGCTACTGTGATCACCCGCCCAAAGTCATGGCGACCGGGTGCTCCGAAAGATCGCAACTGCTCGAGGTAAACGTTTTCGAGTCCGGTAATTTCTCTTAGCACCCGCTGGGCGGCAGCATCCAGGTCTTCATGCTGCTGCACAAAGTAGCCGGGAAGTGCCCAGAAATTATCGAAGGGGTCTTCGTTTCGCTTAATGAGGAGGACCTTTAGCTTGCCATCATCGAAGCCAAAAATTACGTTGTCGACTGTGAACGCTGATTTAAAGAAGCTATCAAAGCTTTTCTTTGCCTGAACCAAGGGGTGGGGATGTGTGTGTGTAATTATGGAGGCAAAGATAGTATTGTCTGAACAATATTAATTTTACCATCTGTTGCGGGCCATAAACAAGGGCTTCTGCTTCATCGGAAAGGACCGTGTAGAACAGTATTTGATCTGCACATACTAAACAGCCATCCGATTTCTAAATCTTCAGACGAATGACCAATCCTACCACAAATGACCCAATATTAACCGAAAGCCAACTGGCAGTGCCGGAACTAAAATGGATAGATGGTTTTAGCCGTTTGCTCGATACTAAATTTCGCATTCCAGGTACAGATATACGGTTTGGGGCAGATTTTTTATTGGGCCTTTTCCCTGGAGTTGGAGATGTGATTTCCCTTGGTATGTCTGGTATTCTGGTAGCAACGATGGCCAAGAACGGGGCCAGTGGCATGCTTGTTGTGCGAATGCTGTTCAACGTAGCTCTGGACGCCCTGGTGGGGACCATCCCCATTCTTGGCAATATCTTTGATTTGATTTATAAGGCCAACTACCGAAATGCCGTGCTGATGCGTGAATATTACGGAGAGGGGGAGCATACAGGAAGCGCCTGGCCGGTGGTTATTGGCGTTATAGTTGCCATTGTAGCTATCTTCTTCCTGATGATCTGGGCATTGGTAGCAAGTCTGCAATGGTTATTTAGTTTACTATAGGCGAACCACCCGGAGTGTACTTTCTGCAACCCGTAGGAAGTAAACACCAGCTGCTTTGTCTTCGAGTTTTAGCGTGCCCCCTTCAGCGTTAAGAATGCCACTTTCCAGTACTCGTCCGTTTACGTCGATCATTGTATACGGAAGATTGCTTCCTGCTCCGGGAATTCGGTACTGGACATTGTTAGTGGTCGGGTTGGGGTATAGGTTAACGGCTTCACTTGTTTCTCCAAAACGTGCCGTCCGAACCTCACTGTAAGTAACTCGCCCGTCTATATCTTGTTGGCGAAGGCGGTAGAGGTAATCTATATAAGGAAGTGCATCGCGGTCGTTAAAGCGGTAGTCTGTTTCAGCGGCGACAAAGCCCAAAACTTTCCATGCACCTGCGTCCGCGCCTGATTGGCTGCGTTCGACGAAGAAGCCGTAGTTTCCAGATTCTGTTGCGGTGGCCCAGTTTAGTGCGATGTGGTCTTTCTTTCCTTCTGCGTTAAAAGAAAGGTAGGTGACGGGCAGGGCCACGTTGGTTAGGCATAACTTAACGGAGAATGCGTTTAGCGCGCCTCCGTCATCGTTACCATCATCCCGGATACGAAGTTCCCAGGTCCCTGCCGCATCTAAGCCATCGAAATCAGATAAAGCATCGGTGGAAGGTGGGAAGAAGCCCCCGTTTATTGGGGGGCAATCGTAGACCGTTGCCGTACTCTCGTCGTCAAAACTTGTAAACATATTATTTTCTCCGGCGCAGTTTCTATTCCATACCCGAACGGTCGTACCACCGGGGTGCACCAAGTCGATGCGCATATCCCGAATCCAGGTGTGATCGATGTCAAGCTGGTGAAGGTCAACGTCAGTGATCGTTCCGCTAACGGGCACGTTCAGGTCCATGTTCGCAAATTGGGGAGCGTTACCGCCGCTGATGGTGGCGGGGGCTGCGGTACTGGAGAATATCCGGCAGTCTCCGGTAACGAAGCTGGTCTCGGACCACTGGGAAGTACCGCAGTTGCTTTTGGCGCGGACGCGCCAGTAGTAGATAGTGTTGGGATTGAGGTAATCCGGTATACTCAGTTCTGGAGTAGCAGCATCGGTCTCATTGTAAAGGAGAATGCCAAAGTTCGGCTGGTTCGAAAGCTGGAGGTCATACGTCGCATTCGTAGCGGTCGCAGCTTGTAGGGTGGGGCGTAAGTCAATATCGCTCCCAACGGGAGCAATGGTACTGGGGCCGGTACCGCTACCATTGGTGATCTTCTCGATACTAATGGTTTCCGTAAGTGTTCCCTCACTACTTGTCCCCAACAGGTCGAGCTGGTTGGTACCGCTCGGAAGACTGGCGAGCCCGTCGAGGGTGAGGACGAAAGCTCCTCCGGGCCGAACAGGATTGATCGAATAGGATTGGCTTACTCCAGCGGGTAGGTTGGTAATCGTCCAGTTGATCAGTGCGGTTGCACCGCCGCTGGAGCTGGTGAGGAAGGAAAAGGTCGCTGTTTCGCTATCTGTGAAACAGTCTGAAAAACTTAGTGGACTGAGGTTGATCAGCCCGATATCAGCAGTTCCGGCACTGGAGACAATAGAGAAGTCTAGTTGACTTACATTGTAGAAAACATTGTCCTTACTGCGAACCATAACTCTGGCAGAGGTGGAAGTTTGAACAGGTACAACTACTTCCGCAAAACCATCGTTAGGGGTGTTGGTAAGCAAGGGCTGGAAGCTGGCTCCACCGTCGGTTGACAGCAAAATATCCACCACCTGGGAATTGTAGGGAGCGCCATCCGTTTCGGCGACGTCCCACTGAATTTGAGCGGTTTGGCCTGCGCTCCACTGGTTGCCATTGTTTGGGTCGGAGACGGTGAATGGCCGGTCTGAGGCATCTACGGCGATGTTGATGTCATCTTCACTGGCGCAGCCGTAGGCTGCGTTGTAGTTGATGACCGTTGCGCGGAAACTCATGTTACGGGTTACGGTAGGCGTTTCTTCCCACTGCGGATCGGTCCCGCTGAGGACGTCCGGCAAGTTGGGGAAAAAGCGTTCGGTAGAGGCGACGTGGTTGAAACTACGAAATAGTGGCCCCTGGGTATTGGTCCCTTCGGGAGGCATTACTGCGCCGCGCTCTACGTCGTACTGTTCCCAGTTGAAACTTAGGGTTCCGTTTCCGCTACCTCCGGATTTGAGGACGAAGGGCGTTCCGGCAGGGATGGTCTCATCCGTTTGGGGCGTTACGACAGGGTTGTTGAGACTGGTATTGATGGTGGTGCCGCAGCCACCACTACCGAGTTCGAAATGGGTAGTAATTTCTTGGATGCTTCGGCCGTGGAAATAAGCGTCGCTGTTGGTCTGGACGTTAGGTGAGCAGATGCCAGCATAGCCCATTATTGAACTGGCACTACCGGGTTCCATTCCTGCACTACTGCTGTAGTTGCAGTCATTGTTCTGGGTATGGTTGCCACCAAAATTGTGCCCCATCTCATGCGCTACGTAGTCGATGTCAAAGGGGTCGTTTTCCGGAGTTTGCCGGCTGGTGGCACCAGCCGCTTTGGTGTTTCCGCAGGAAGCACGTAGCCGCGCAACACCGTTATTATCTCCGCGGGTGAAAATGTGCCCATAGTCGTAGTTGTTACTCCCGATGATGCCATTAGTGTAAGGCGTATTATCATTGAGTAAGCTTCCAACTGAATTGTCGTTGAATGGGTCAGTGTTCGGATTGTAATTGTAGAGTTGATCGTTGTTGGCAACCAAGAGTAAGCGCAAAGAAAGATCACGGGTGAAGACCTGGTTTACCCGATTTATGGTGGTGACTACAGCTGATTGAACGAGACCGGACTGAGCTGCTGAAGTTGCACCGTGATAGTTGCTGTACTCGCCCGTGGCGGTGATGGTGGTACGGTACTGCATCAGTTCACAATCACCGAGCACCTTATCGGTAGACTCCGTTTGGTCTTCTGCCGTCAGGTTATCGTTTTCGGTGAGGCAAAGAGACCGCTCCAACTGGTCGGGGTCAAAGTCGGACTTACGGTACACCTGGTATTGATCCGTATTGCGGCGAAAAAGGGGGTCGATGAAGAAAGTTTCGGTGCCTCCACCGCGCACGGAAGCGTGGAAGCCGCGCTCCGTCCAGTCCAGGAAGATGGACTGGGTGGGGTCGTCTGCGTTGATACCGTACCAGGTACGAATGTTAGGGTACTTCGCCAGGGCAGGGGCTTCCGCAATGTCATAGGCAACGATTCGGTAGCGCGCCGTACCTCCGTCGGGTAGCGGTAGGCTGATGGTGGCGTTGCTGGTTTCGGCGGTCACGCTTTTTTCGTGCGGGGCACGAAAGAGTAAATCCCGAAGTGCTTCCCCGTCAATACTGATTGTCCGGGAGGTCTTGGGGTGAATTCGTCGTTCCCCGGTTAGGTTGTCAATTTCAAGAGGATTCCAGTTTTGGGTAAAGCCGAAAGAGGTAATGGCTGCTGAGAGGAGCAGGGTGAAAACTAAACGCATGATGTATGTGATAATGATAAAAGATTCCAGATAGCAGAGCTAAGGTCGTAAATGCTAGGGATAGAATTGAAATTAGTTTGGATATCTGTCTCTCAGACGGCTATTTTATACAGGGCACCTTAAGGTTCTTCCGAGGCGCCTAATCCTCCACTAAGCACCAGCGGCCGCGCCCCAAAAGCTAATCAGCCGGACGAATTTAACTTTACTAGTAGCCATGCTGGATAAATATTACCTGCACGTTGGCAGAGCTTTGTGAGGCTTAGTTCGGCCAACGATTGAATCTCCTTAAACTATTTGTGGGGTTGACTGCGTGAGAGTTTGACTAAGTCATTACCTTTGTGCTTTCCTAACAGGACCTCTTCCCTTACATGAGCGATGCAATACACCACGAATGCGGCCTGGCGATGATTCGCCTCCGTAAACCGCTGAGTTATTACCACGAAAAATACGGCACCAGCCTGCATGGCCTCAAGAGCTTACAACTGCTGATGCGTAAGATGCGTAACCGGGGCCAGGACGGTGCAGGTATGGCCACGATTAAACTTGATCACCCTCCAGGAAAGAAGTTTATCAGCCGTAAGCGCAGTAACGATAAAAACTACCTTGATCATCTCTGGAAAGGCGTTTACCGACGCTTTGATGAGCTGAACCCTGAACAACTCGCGGACGGAGAATATCTGAAGAATAACTTGCCTTACACCGGTGAGCTGATGATGGGGCACCTCCGTTACGGAACCCATGGCAGCAACGATATTGAAACTTGTCACCCTTTTCTGCGCCAGAGTAACTGGAAAACCCGCTGCCTGATTGTCGCCGGAAATTTTAACCTAACGAACGTAGGCGAACTCTTCCAGGAGCTTGTGGAACTTGGGCAATTCCCGAAGGAAAAGTCCGATACCGTAACCGTTCTGGAAAAAATTGGCCACTTTCTGGACGATGAAGTACAGCGCATCCACCAGTGGCACAAACCTGACGGCCACTCTAATATTGAGATCAACGACATCATTGCCGACGAGCTCGATGTGCAACGACTACTGAAACGGGCCTCCAAAAAGTTCGACGGTGGCTACGTGATGGGCGGTATGATCGGCCACGGAGATGCCTTCGTAATGCGCGATCCCGCAGGGATCCGCCCGGCATTCTACCTTGAAAACGAAGAATTTGTCGCAGTGGCCTCCGAGCGGCCTGCTCTGCAGACGACTTTCAATGTCCCCTTCGAGAGCATCCATGAAGTGGAACCCGGCCACGCCCTGATCATCAAAAAGAATGGCGACGTCTCGATGGAGCCCTTTACCAAAAAGCTACCCCGGGCAGCCTGTTCCTTCGAACGGATTTACTTCAGCCGGGGAACGGACCGGGACATCTATCTGGAGCGCAAGGAACTGGGCCGCCGCCTGGCCAAAGCCGTCACTAAGGCCATTGATTACGACTTCAATAACACCGTCTTTAGCTACATCCCCAACACCGCCGAAACCGCCTATATGGGCATGGTAGAGGGCCTGGAAGATGAACTAACCGAGTGGAAACGGAAGGCCATTAAGAAGAAGCAAAAGGCTGGTAAAAACGGCATCAGCAAGATCCTGAAAACGAAGGTTCGGAACGAGAAGATTGTCGTCAAAGATGGTAAAACCCGCACCTTTATCGCCGATACAAGCAGCCGGGATGACATGGTGAGCCATGTCTATGACGTCACCTACGGCATTGTCCGGAATAATATTGATACGCTGGTTTTACTCGATGATTCAATCGTTCGTGGTACGACCATGCGTGACTCCATCATCAAGATCGTCAGCCGCCTTAAGCCTAAGCGCATCATCATCGTTTCTTCCGCTCCGCAGATTCGATATCCGGATTGTTACGGCATTGATATGTCGCGGATGGGAGAGTTCGTGGCCTTTAAGGCGATGGAGGCTTTGCTCAAGAAGAAAGGCAAGGAGAAGATGATGAAGACGGCCTACAAAAAGGCACTCGAAGAACTCAAGAAACCGCCCGCAAAGCAAAAGAACGCCCTTAAGAAATTATACGCGCAGTTCAAATACGAGGAAGTCTCGGATATGATTGCAGAAATCATAACCCCTAAGGGCACCAAGCCCCAGGTAGATGTGATTTACCAAACCATCGAAGATTTACGTCTTAGCTGCCCGAACAATAACGGAGATTGGTACTTCTCGGGGAATTACCCTACACCAGGTGGATTTCGGGTGGTGAATAAAGCTCTTGTGTATTATATGGAGGGCATTGATAAGCGAGCTTATTAAGTTCAAGATCTCTGAACTTAATACCACATTCCTGATTTTCTCCCTTTTTCAACGGGGTTTGCCTCAGATAGTCACGTAGCAAAATACCCGGTAGTGGGGCTTCCTAGACTTTTGCAGAACACCAACAATACCTATTTGATGGAAGATGAAATACTCGATACCAATCAGATGAACCCGGACGCATGGGATTCGAAAAAGCGGATAGCCGTAAGTGATGCCATCATTGAGGTGAATGATAACCTCCGGCGAATGCTGATGGGCCATTGGGTACTGATTGGCTTGGTGCTGTTCAATATTTTCGCTCTTTACGTTACGTATAATACTATTTACGAAGGTATTGCCCCTAATAACGGGTCGGCGTACGGAACAGATCCGGCGGTAGTTGCCGGGGCCATCAAAATAGTGTTAATAACGGCAGTTTTTACCCTCTTACCGTTTTTGATCCTGTCAGTTATTTTTCGTAAAAAACCGGTCTTGTGTTTAGGACTCGCGTTGGGCTTTTATTTGGCAGGCCAGGTATTCACCTTGTTTTCTGCGGGTGGCTGGGCTGTAGCACAAGGCTATGGCGTAAAGGCGGCGATCATTACCGCGCTGGCCGTGCCCTTATACTGTGGTATTCGTTGGCAGAAGTCGTTAAAATCGTTGCGTGAAATAGGGTATTCCTCTTCGTTGATCAAGAATGCGCGGAAGAAGCTCAAGCCTCTTCCTCGTTTGCGGAAAAAGAAGAAATGAAGAAGTACCGTTAAGGTCAACCAAAAACCACCGATGCGAAGTTTCTGCCGAATAGCGTGCATGCTGACTGGATTATATCTGATCATCACCGCCTGTAGCCCAAAGCCCTTACTTCCTCAGGCACACCTGGCGGAAAGGATGATCGATTATTTCAATAATACCTTGCCTCCTGCATTACCTCGTTTTGATATGATAGCAGATAGTGCCGCTATATTTCTGGGTGGAGAAAAAGGACAGCGTAGCTTCTTGCTTAATCCCGAAAATGTGGACCAGAATCAGTTCATTGATGACACATTATGGATGGGGAGGAGCTTTGGCTACTTAACCTTTTACGACGAGGAGGAAGCAAACTATAACTACGCAGCATCGATCTATTCTCCAGAAGACAAGAGTCGTTTTGGCCCGAGGGCGAGATTGTTGGAAATATCCACTCCGGCATTGTTCAGGAAAGATAATCCGGAAGACTCAGCACTCGGTTATCTTGCCGTAGGTTGGCACGAGATGGCGCACATGACCGAACACTTTCCTGAGCCGGCGGGGATTCCAATGATGATGGATCAAATGATGGCCTTTCAAAATGATATACCGCTGAAAGAGGCCATCCATACTGAAAATGAGTTGTTATTATCGGCTATTTCGGCCCCTGATCCAGAGAGACGTCGTGCTTTTATTGAGCGATACCTAAAGCTTAAAGGCCAGCGTGCGGATACAACTGCAAGTGAGGTTATGGCCGCCGAGAATTATTATGAGTTCAATGAAGGCTACGGTCGTTTTGTGGAACACCTTATGCAGGAGCGCGCGGCTGGGTTTCAGGATGAACTACTGACAGGAACTTTTGGCGCAATACCAACTTACTCATTAGCGGTTCATCCCTGGATGGATCACATTGTCGGTAATGATTATTATTACGTGCTTGGTTTCAATAAATACCGTTTATTGGCTGCGGCGGGGGATTGGAGTTTTGTGGAATCGCTGAAGGGGACGTCAAATAAATTACTGGATGACTACCTACAGGAATTGGCGATGAAATAGAAGCGGTGATTTGAGGGGCGCGACCGCAGGTGCAAGGAAAGTTTAAGGGACGCTCCTTAAGCCCCGCAACCCTATATTGAGCGCATCAACCAAACTCTCCGCTCGATGCGATCTTTGCTCACTTTGCTTTTAATAACCTTACTCTGCACCTGCGCCCGCGCCCAGATGAAAGCCCTCGTAGGCGGCACCCTGATTGATGGATTCGGCGGAAAGCCCATCCGCAACAGTGTAGTCTTGATTGAGGGAGACCGGATCAAAGCCGTAGGTACCCGTGCCGAAGTGAAGGTGCCAGCGGATACTGAAATCATCAGCACCGAAGGCATGAGCGTAATGCCGGGAATGTGGGATATGCACGTGCACCTGATGATCAATGGCCATTCCGATTATGCTTACTGGGATACCGTGATGCCGCCCTTTCAGGAAGACATCATCATGCCCGCCAGCGCCAAACAATTACTGATGGCCGGCGTGACCAGCGCGCGTGACCTGGGTGGCCCACTGAAGGAATCGCTCTCCGTCCGTGATCGGATAAATAAGGGAGAGTTGATGGGGCCGACGATGTATATGTCCGGCCCGTTCCTGCAGTTTGAGCCGTACCCCGGCACGGAAGACTTCCGTTGGGGCGTAAAATCGGTCGCCGAAGCTCGTGCTAAGGTCAACAAACTTGCCGATGCAGGGGTAGATTGCATTAAGGTAGTAGACCAGGACCAGATGCCAATGGATGCCTTCATGGCCCTGGTTGATCAGGCCCACAAACGCAAGCTTACGGTTGTTGCCCATAGCCACCGCCCGGAAGAAATTCGTCGCGGCCTGAAAGCAGGCGTTGATTGTTTCGAGCATACCGGCCTGAGTTCTGCGCCGAATTACCCCGAAGATGTACTGGAGATGATCCGCGAACGTACCGCCCAGATGAACCTTGGCCCGCTGTACTGGACACCAACGGTAGAGGGCCTCTACAACTACGAATACACCCGCGACAACCCCGAAGCACTTGATAATGACTGCTGGCACGAAGGACTTACCCAAGAGATCATTGATGATATTCGCGCCAGCATCCACCGACCCGGCCAGCTGCCTTACTTTCAGTTAACGCCCATCCGGAAGCCCACGCTGGAGCGCAAGGTGAAGTCGCTCGTAGACGCAGGCGTTGTGCTCATGATCGGGACCGATTCGGGTATTCCCATGAAGTTTCACTGCCAAAGCACCTGGAATGAACTGGACGTTTGGGTCAATGAGTTCGATCTGGAAAGTATCTACACGATTAAAGCTGCCACCTACTGGCCCGCCAAAATGATGGGCGTAGACAAAGACTACGGTACCGTCTCTGCCGGAAAGTTTGCCGATATCATTGCCGTAAAGGGGGACGTACTGCGCCATATTGCGCTGCTCTCCGATGTAGACATGGTGATCAAGCACGGCAAGGTGGTGAAAGGGGAGGTGAAGCGGCCTTAATTTAGTCTGGAGTCTGGAGTCTGGAGGCCTTCCCTTTTGATAGACAGGCTGGGGAATTATTTCCGTTTTTCAGTTTTGCGAAACCATTTCCGTTTTTCAGTTGTTAGCTGAAAAACGGAAATGAAATGAGCAAATATGTGTTTCCCGAAGAGAAGACCTTCATCCGGCCCGTAGATATGCGAAAGCGCTACGGAGAGAACTACGACCCGAACATCTTTAAGCGCTGGGCGAACGAAGGGAAGGTGGAGAAGTTGCGGAATGGTTTGTACCTGAATAGGGGGTGGACAATGGAATCTGAGGTGGATGCTTTTAGACTCGCCAACGAAATGTATACACCTTCTTATGTGTCTACTTATTCTGCATTGCGATATCATAGCATAATTCCGGAACACGTTTTTGAAGTTACTTCGGTTTCTACCCGAAAAACGAAGGCTTTCGTTCATGATCGGAAGCGATATAATTACCGAACGATTAAACCGGAATTATTTTTTGGATATGATGTTGTTAGCTGGCGAGGAAGTACCTACTCAGTAGCTACGGCTGAAAAAGCCCTTTTAGACCTGGCTTATTTAGAACCAAATTTTTCAGACCCTTTATGGTTGGAAGAAATGCGTTTTGATGAGTGGAGTCTTGGGGAGGATTTGAATTGGGATAATATGTTCCTCTTCGCCTACAGAATGAATATGAAAACCGTGTACAAGCGGATCGCTTTACTACTTGAAGTCTATGACCTATGATGGAAATGAATAAAATACTCCCTTTCTTTCCTGAAGAGCTGTGGACGGAAAAATCTTATCTACTGAGAGAGTATCTTCAGTATGAAATACTCAAGCTTATGTTCGAGAGCAAGTATGCAAGTAAGTATACTTTTCTTGGGGGGACTTGTCTCCGTATCTGTTACAATACCAATCGGTTTTCCGAAGACCTTGATTTTGATAACGTTGGTTTAACGAAAGAAGAGTTTGAAGAGACCGGAGAAATTATCAAGCGAGGCTTAGAGTTACTTGGTTATACTGTTGTAATTAAGTTTACCTACAAAGGTGCTTTTCATTGCAACGTAAAGTTTCCTGCCTTGCTATATGATTATAAATTGAGTGGTCACAAAGAAGCGAAACTTTTCATCAAACTAGACACCGAAAAACAAAACTACGAATACGAACGTGCCCTGATCCCAATCGACAAATTCGGTATTCGGACCGATGTACTCGCCGTTCCGTTAAATCTCCTGGCTAGTATGAAGGTCGCGGCCATCATGGGGAGAAAGCGACCAAAGGGGCGCGATTACTTCGACCTGGTCTGGATTCTTAGACAAACAACGCCTGAATACGGATACCTCAAGGACCGTTTTGACGTTGCGAACGCCGACGAACTTCGAGACCTGGTTCGCGAGCGGATCGCACCCTTCAGTTTTGATGACCTCGCTAAAGATGTTGGGCCTTTCCTTTTCGCGGAAGAGGACATCGAAAGTGTACGTGGGTTTGCGGAGTACTGGAAGACCGTTGATTTGGATTAATGGGGGTAGGGGAGCTTGCTTGCGCTACGCTTTTTAGCCATTTAGCTGCTTGGCGAACAACCGGGAAATATCTTTAAAGGCCTTAAACTCCAGGGCATTTCCGAAGGGGTCATAGAAAAACATGGTGTTTTGCTCACCGGGTAGGCCCTCAAAGCGAACGTAGGGTTCAATCTCAAACTTTACGCCGTGGCTACGGACCCGTGCGGCGAAGGTCTCAAACTGTTGCCATTCCAGTACGACACCAAAATGAGGCACTGGTACATGTTTTCCGTCTACTTCGTTGCGGTGGTCGTTGCTGTCCTTCTTTGGCGCCATATGGGCGACCAGCTGGTGGCCAAATAGGTTGAAATCAATCCATTCGCTATCGGTACGGCCTTCGGGACAGCCGAGGATGGTACCGTAAAAGTTACGCGCAACGGCGAGGTCCTGAACGGGAACGGCGAGATGAAAGGGCTGGATCATGGCTTGGTGATTTTTTGTTGAGGTAAAAATACGTTCTCAAGCGTTATTGGTTTGTTCAATTTTGGCGCGGCCGCAGGTGCAAAATCTGTTTAAAGGAGCATTGTTATATTTTCCGAAGGCCGAGGTGTTATGGTAAGGAGCTGTTAAAGCCTGTGTCGCTTTGTCACAAATTCACAAAGAATCAGTTATTGAATTGAAACTAATTTACTACCTAAACCCAACCATGAGATTTACTTTTCTGCTGTCTTTAGCACTGCTGGTGCTAGACATAAGCGCACAACCCGAGCCCAAGGCAACCTCTTTCCATTTTGAATTTGACCTGCTCGCTACCCTCCCGACGATGGTAAAAGAAGAGAATGGGCTGGATAATCGTTTTGAAAGAGGGGCCGGCCTCAGCTTTTCAATAAGGCGTAAGATTTCACCTTTGGTATCCCTGGAGGCAGGCGTTGGAGCCCAGTTGATTGGCGTACGACAGCGTAGAGAGAACCTCCTTTTTGGCTGCAATTTGCCTCCGGTATTTGGAGGAACAGATGCACCAGATTCTTACCTCGATGCCAGAATAGAATTAAACAATGCAACGCTGCATTTTGCACCCGTTTTTCATCTGGAACGTGACCGGGATGGTCTTTACCTAAAACCTAAACTTCGTTTCAACTATAATATCGGGAGTGCTGTCAACGGAAGTCTTCATGAATGTAGCCGCGATGAAGGTACAGCAGTCTACGTAGGGGATGCTAATGCCCGGAAATTGACGGTGTATCCTGGCTTTGGCTTTGGCTACCAAATGGAAGGAGAAAGGGGCAAATTTTCCTACATCGAGGTCAATCTTGCGGCATCGGCAAGTAGCACCTTTAGCAAAGTAGACAGCGAAGATGAGTTTAACCCCTTGTTTGAATTCTGGCGGGAAAGCGGTGCGCTCATCGGTGGGATAACGATCGGCTTTCAAATTGGAGGAGGTGAAAAAAAGGACCGGAGGCCAAAGAAAGAGCAGCCTAAACTCGTGCCGGGTTTTTATACTGGTAGGTAGTAATCCACAAGAGAGTGATTAAAATTACAACCTTGTTTGGATTGTATCTAAATAGTATTACTTTTGCTCCAACAAATTAACCGATTCGAAATGGCCAACAAAGAACCCCTCTCTCTAAAAATGCGCATCATTCACCGTTACCTTGGTTTCTTTCTGGCGGGTGTAATGGCGATGTACGCAATCAGTGGCATTATTCTTGTGTTTCGAAAAACCAGCTTTTTGAAGCAGGATGTGAAAAAGGAGCAGGTGCTTGCGGCGAACCTAAAGCCGGAAGACTTGGGGAAGACGCTCAAGATTCGTGACTTTAAGGTGGTCAAAACAGAAGGCGATGTCATCAGCTTTGGGGAGAAGAATACCTATAACAAGGCAACAGGCGAAGTGGTGACCTACAAAAAACAGTACGGTTATGTAGTGGATAAGATAACCCATCTACACAAGGCTACTACCAATGACCCCCTTTACTACCTCAACATTTTCTTTGGTCTTGGATTGCTGTTTTTCGTCATCTCCGCCTTTTGGATGTATATGCCTGGTGGTAAAATTCTGCGAAAAGGATTAATTTTTACTGCTGGGGGAATCATTTTAACGTTGATTATGTTGTTCGTGTAACTTCGCGGCTTGCGGGTGTTTATGCCTGCCAGACCACAAGATTACTGAACCTCAAGCCCCCTACGCCATCACCGTACTAACCCACTCCCAGATCGGTGCCCATCATACTGATCACAACGAAGATGCTTTTGTTACCGCAGAGATTTCCGACCGCCATCTCCTGATTGCGGTAATGGATGGTTGCTCGATGGGAACCGACTCCCACTTCGCTTCGGCCTTAATTGCTAAGGTGTTGCGCCGGATTGCTAAGCAGACCAACCTCCGGAGCTTTGCTGAGCGGACCCAACACACTACCCGCGACTTACTTAAACATACCCTACGGACACTATTTAAAGACCTGGTTCGCCTCAACGCTGATTTGGACCTCAACGCTGATGAGCTGTTGAGTACGCTCCTACTCGCCATCGTAGATACTCAGGAACGTAACGCTGAGATCGTTGCTATTGGTGACGGAGTCATTGCATGCGACGAAGAAATCGTTGAGTTCAACCACGACAATAAGCCCGATTATCTGGGGTATCACCTCCATGAGGACTTTGACGACTATTGGAATGTCCTCAACCAGCGTATTTCTGCCCAAAACTTCCAAGACTTGGCGCTGGCGACCGACGGCGTGCTTGCCTTCCGCCCTTTCAGTCCCGATTCCTACCGGCCAGTTACGGAGGATGAGCTGTTGACCTTTCTGCTTATTGACCGAGAAGAGGGAACCGAAGAGACGGCTTATCGTAGAAAAGTAATCTACATCAGAAATACCTTCGGGCTCGAGCCTACGGATGATTTGACGGTGGTGCGGGTGATGGTTAAATGACGCCTCTGATTGGATGAGTTCGGATGGCTACCCTTCTTCTGTACTGAGCGATTACTTTGGCGCTAAGCCAGACGTTCTCCTTACGCTTGTTATTCTGATTTGGATGTATCAGCTTTCAATGCTTCCATGAGTAGTTTGACCTGCGCTTTCAGGGCATTAATTTCGGTTTGTTGTTGTAGCGTATGAAGGGTGAGTTCTTCAATGGTGACCATTTGCCGGTGAACGATATCGGATACTTCGATGCCGTCGCCTATTTCCTCTGCAGAAGGCATGGTTGGCAAATGGCCGTTTTTGTTGATGAACTTACGAAGTTCCGGGAGGGAAAGAAGTTTATAATCCGGGGCAAAAACGTAGTCTCCCCAGTTTTGACTCAGCTGTACTCTTACTTCTTCAAAAGCAGCCTTGCCGTCTACAAATACCTTGTAGTCGTCCGTGTTAAAGCCTCCGGCAGAGTTGGTACTTACGTAGAGATGGTCAACGATTGCACTTCCTCTGACGTCTAAATTACGTCTAGGGTTGGTGGTTCCAACGCCGACCCGGCGGGACTCATCGTCCGTTCCCTCATTATAAATACGAGCTGACAATATGCTTTTATTGTTCACCAGCATGGAGGTGAATTTGTAATTCACCGTGTTATAGTTCATCAAAAAATTCTTGTTCTCGTTGTCGCGTAGCGCCATTATGTTGCCCAGGCTAGTCTGGTAGCCGATCAGTTTTCCGAAAGCAACATTTGTACTGTCACGAAGGGTGAATTGCGAATTTCTTGGGTGATTAGACCTGAAGCCTAACCCCGCGGTTCCTTCTCTCTGTAATCTGGAGTTAGCACCAAAAAGAACGGCAGAGCCTTCCATGCGTAGGTTTCCACTCACGTGTAAAGATTGAAGCGGTGCGGCTACTCCAATGCCGACTTTTCCTGTTCTGGATATACTGCTGGTAGTATTGTCTGGGCCGCTCCACTGCTGTGCAGATAAAGAGGAAAGGCTGAAGACTAAAAGGCCGGACAGTAAAAGAAAGGTATACGTTTTCATAGTTGAAGATTTTTTCGTTGCTGTTAAGGCGCTACACCGATGGTTGAGCTGTTTTGAAGGATAGTCTGATTTTTTGGAGTAGCCGCTTAAAATGAATTCCGTGTGTTTTTGATGACCTGAAAGGAGCTGGATCCTTTCTCCGTCCGTACCAGGGCAAAGTAAGTTCCGCTGTTTAGCTGATCGGTGTTCAACCGGAAGGTGTAAAAGTTGTCCCGGTAGAAACTGTACGCGATGGAAAAGTCTACCACTCTTCCCTGGGTATCGACCAGGGCCAGTTGCACCTTTTTTTGCTGTTCATCCAGTCGGAAACTAATGTTCAGGTGGTTGCTAAAGGGGTTGGGGTAAGCCTCCAGTGCTTCCAGTGTTAGGTTCTTTTCCTGGCGTTCAATTTTCAGCTCATCGAATTCATCCTGAGGGATAGCAATGCTTTTTGCTAGCGACTGGTTTACAGCCTGCCTGCTGAGGGGAGATGCGATTTCACAGTCGCTTGGGAAAACGATAACGTTGCTCCCTTTAGGAGCAACAAAGCCGGGAGCAAGGGTGACGTAGTTGCAGTCTGTTATTTCCACCAGGGGCTCGTCTAGTGGCAGTACCGTTCCTGCTAATGGAACCGCGATGTTGAACACATGGGGGTTGTTAGGGTCTCCTAACCCATTACTGGTTTCTGGTAGAGGGGCACAGGTGGGGTCGGCAATCTGGGTCGGTGCAACCAGGTCGATTCCACTGTCTTTGTAGGGTAGGAATCCGGTGGCTGTTAGTGAACCATCATCTGCCCCGAGCCATTTATGGAGCAACTCCGTGAATACTTCCCGGTAATCGTATTGACGATTCAGAGGAGCTCCTGACTCGAGGTTGGTCAGGTCGAGATTGGTTCCTTTTACTCCGGCATCCAGGTGCTTTCCGAATACCATCATGGGGCCAAGCGTTCCGTGGTCGGTACCGCGGTTAGCGTTTTCGGTCGCTTTCCGTCCAAACTCAGAAAAAGTTACGGTCATTACCCGGTCATCCAGCGCCATGGCTGCCAGGTCGTCCTGGAAAGCTTTAACGCCTTCGGATAGCATCTCCAGGAGGTTAAAGTGACTGCCGAGGGCTGCGTTGGACCCAATTTGATTTACGTGGGTATCGAAGCCCGTCATGTCAACCAGGAATACCTTGGTTTTGCTGCCACCGTTGAGCAGGCGGGCAACAGTCTTCAGCTGATTGGCCAGGTAAGTGTCGGGGTAATTGGCCGCAACGCTGTTGCGGCCGTTATTGAATACGCGGGAAATACGTTCGGCGTAGACTTCACTATCTTTTTCAACGGCTTGAATGTATTCCAGTTTTTCGCCATACTGAGAGTTAGGGATATTGGCAATAGGATCCAGGCCAACCTGGGAAACCAGGGTGAAAAAACCTGCGGGGTCCTGCCCGCTAAGATTGATTGCCAGTGCGTGCTCCTCCAACGAATGAAATCCGAGGGAAGGTTTTTTATTTCCTAATTGAATACCAATCGGATCGGGCATTGTGGGGGATGGTGTTCCAATGGTGCCTTGGTAATTATAGTTTAAGTAACGTCCCATCCAACCGTCGGGAAGATTAAAGTTGGGGGCTGTTCCGTCTCCGCCGGTTAGAATTAGGTCTGTGGATTTAAAGTGCGACCTATTGTGGGTAGGGTAACCAACTCCCTGAATGATCGTTGCTTTTCCTTGGTCATAAAGAGATTTTACTGCGGTCATTGCAGGATTCAAACCGATCTGATCTGCTGACGGTAAAGTTGAATCAAGCGGAATATAAGCTCCTGTACCGCTTTGGGGTATTTTGATGTTCGGGCGTAGCCCCGCGTAAGTACCGTAGTTCGCAATGGGAACTATCGTATTCAAGCCATCGTTTCCTCCACGCATTTGTAATACGACGAGGCAACGGTTTTGAACATCGCCACAATCAATCGCCTGTAATAAGCCTAAAGATTGAAAAGCCTGGACCGGAACTGCATTAAGAAGCAGTGGGACGGGGGCAGCAAGTTTGAGGAAATTTCTCCTTTTCATGTGTTATGTCTTTTGGCTAGAGGAGTTGGAATTCAGGCGTGCGGAGCAACACCTGGATAAGTTGATCAGTAGGGATGCGAACGTCGTTATCGGGACCGCCTGCAACGTAGTGCTGCCACTCAATTTGCCAGTTCATGGGGTTTAGCCCTTCCAGGAAAATGTCGTTGAGAAAGTACGCCCTTCTATTGTTCGAAGGAGGTTCCGGAAAAAGGTAGGGGAGTAGCTCATCAATGACGAGGTTTGCGTTCTCTGGATTAGATATCTCATTTTCCAGGTAAGCGATACTGTCTAACTTGACGCCTCCGAGGGTTCCTGTGCCCAGCACCCGCCGACCGGTTACCAACATTTCCCCCAGTTTATAGCGGGAGACGATGGTACTGGATACAAACCAGCTTTTGTCGTAGGTTGGGGATTGGTAATAAGCTTGATAGCCCGCAACGGAATCCGGAGCGAACATTCCCATTCCAGCAGGATCGAGATAAGTGTTTCGGATACTGCCTGTCCAAAAATTTCGATAGAACTTTGTAGGGTCGGTTACCTGGTCAGGTAACTCAATATTGAAGAAGCTAACGGAGTGGCAAAGAAGATCTAGCGGCGACTTTATAATGCACCCAATGGTTTCGTCGTCCGTATTTGTATCGTCTAGGTCAAAGAAATGCTCACTCTGGAGTAGTTGGCGAAGAACAGGAACCATCTCGAAGTTGCTAGCAATAAAGGTATCTGCTAATGGTTCAATAATATCTTGTTCTACTTCAGCTGAAATGGTTGGATTTACAAAAAAACGGTACATCCGCCGGCAAAAAAACAATGCTGTTGCGCGTTGGGCGAATACAAGATCAACGAAATCATTCAGTTCCCGGTACATATCCGTCGCATTATTAGCGCTCGTTATGGTCGCGTTCCCAAAAGCAGAACTAAAAGTCTTATTTTCTGAATCATGCTGCGAGTAAACGGCTCGGCCACTTTGTATCCCTGTATCAGGGTCTATATATGAAGATGTTCTGGGAGCTGTTTTAAATCCGGAAAAAACACGGGCTGCCTGAATTACATCATCTTCTGTATAAGTAGTGTAATTCCCACTTCCAATCTGCTCTCCCTTGCCAATTGTAAAGAGTTCCAGGAATTCGCGACCGTAATTTTCGTTAGGTGCTGTTTTAGTATTAAAATGATTGTCGAGGTACCTCAGCATATGATTGTTAAGCGTCATCTTCACGGCGAAATCCCGGAAATTACCCATCGCAAAATGCCGAAGTAGGGCAAGGTGATCAAAGAAATATTCCCCATGTGTTAATGCTCCTTTATTATGGCTGACGGTAAAGGTGTTGTGCAAAAACAACATCATCCGATGGTTAAAGGTCTCGTCCTGAATGGCCTCATTAAACCACCATGCGCAGATATAATGCCGGCCTGCTCCCCGAGGGCTTGTCGCAGAAGAATCAACCACGCCAATCCACGGTGTTCCCGTGTTGTAATCAATAGGAGATGCAACCGTTGGAGGTAGCGGAGCCTGTATTAATACGTCAAGCGCATCTCCCGCAGGCATACCGGTTAAAAGGTCAATTTGCCAGCGGGTATAGCGGAGACAAGACCTGCGCAGCAAATGAGCCGCTAGCCGAACGCTTAATGTTCCGGTGTAAGGACTAATAGAAGCCATAGTTTATTTTTGTCATTTAATAATTTGTTGCTAGCTGCATTTTCTCAACCCATAAACAATATTTTTCCGGCATTGATACAATGCTCTTGGGCATAGAATGACTTGCTTATCTACCCGTAGAGGAAGTAAGTGTAGAAAAAATACTGATGGTTTGATAGGGTATTAACTATTCCGAGATAAGTGCTAAATGCAACGGAAAATCGGTTGCGCTTTAGTTTTTTTTCGGAGTACAATCAATGTTCAAGAACGCGAATTTTATTTCTTTCTTTAAAAGATAAAGCAGTGTGGTTTTTTTCGACCAAAGACCCTTGAAATGGTCTGGTCTGCAGGCTGTAAATTCACTCTATAACTGCTGGGGAATATTATATTCACAATATAATGAGTAGTAATAAGTTGCTGTAATGTAGTTTACATATTTCTTTTTTCCAAAAGGAAGTGAGAAATAATTATTTAGCCTGTTCGATTTATTACGCAGGAAACACCAGTTGCATGTTGGGTGGTAGGAAATATGGTTAGGGCAATAAGTGCTCTGATGTGATATCATTATGGGGGAGTCAACTAGCGGCCTACCTAATAACGCCCAAGCTTATCTCATAGACCATCATCCCCGTGGCTACGGCAACATTCAAACTATGTTTAGTTCCGAACTGCTCAATTTCAATGGTTCCATCGGCGGCATCAATTACCGCTTGGTTTACGCCATTGACTTCGTTGCCCACTACCAGGATGAGTGCTTGGTCTTTGGGGGTAACGAAGTCTTTCAGGAAGGTACTTTGCTCCGTTTGTTCCAGGCATTGCACCTGCGCACCGTCGCCCTTCAACTTTTTAACCAACGCAACAGCATCTGCGTGATGGCTCCAACTCATGGACTCGGTAGCCCCGAGTGCGGTCTTCAAAATATCGCGATGGGGTGGGGTTGCTGTGATGCCGCAGAGGTAAACGTGTTCGAGCGCAAAGCAATCTGCTGTCCGGAACAGGCTGCCAACATTGTTGGCTGAACGGATGTCGTCGAGCAATAGAGAAACAGGAATCTTTTTTGCCGCAGCAAATTCGGTGGGGGAGAGGCGATTTAGTTCCGCCATAGACTTCTTGCGGTGCAACATATTATACTGGGATTTCAGAAAGACGAAGGTGAGGAAATAAATGGGATTGATTAATAAATCTCACCAGAGTTGTAACAAGACTATACCTGGCCGGCATAAAAGAACAACTCCTGGCACTAAAGCCTGAGCTGAAAAACACCCATCATGAACAAGCAAGCGAATTCTCTACTAACAATATTGGCCTGTTTTCTGGTCTTCCTTAGCTGTGCCTGTGACAACTGCGGCGGAGAACAAGGAGCGATTGAAATAGATGTTTCCGACCGTACTGCTCCAGATCTATACTGGCAAATCGTGACCCGAACCACTACGCCTTCCGGCCCGATCAGTGCCATCAACATCGTTAATGATCCGGACTACTCCCTTACCATGGACCAGAATGATGTAGTGGAAATCACCCTCCTGGGAGAAGACAACGAAAGTGGGATAGAGTGGCTGAATCTTCAGGGCGGATTCGGCTATACCTGTGCCAGACCGGACGCGGCCATCGCTTTGGACGGCATTGTTCCGGGGAACCGGGTTTTCTTCAATTTCGCCGAAGGCGAATGCGCCCTAGCGGAAGCTGAATACCCTGTATATATTATTGATGGAAGCAATCTCTGCGTCAGTGATTACCCGAATCTGGTAAACGGAGGCTTCGTGTTACTTGGCTCCGGAGCCAATTCAAACATCATCATACGGCAGAATTACCGGATAACGGTAAATATCGTCTCCCCATCTACTTAGAAGCCAGGAACTAGAAATTAGAACAGCCACCATGACTTTTGTCGTGGTGGCTGTTCTAATTTCTAGTTCTCTAAGTTCTAGTTTCCTAAGTAGTTCTTAAGCAACTTAGAGCGATTAGCTCCGCGGAGCTTGTTGATTGCTTTGTCTTTGATTTGGCGAACGCGCTCCCGGGTGAGACCGAACTTTTCGCCGATGTCTTCGAGGCTCATTGGGTGTTCTACACCAATGCCGTAGTAAAGTTTGATGACGTCACACTGGCGCTCGGTAAGGGTGCCGAGGCTGCGATCGATTTCACGGCGGAGGGATTCTTTGTACTCCAGGGCTTTATCGGTCCCTGGGGTTGCGGTGTTGGCAAGTACGTCCAGCAGGCTGTTATCTTCACCTTCTACGAAGGGAGCATCCATGGATACGTGGCGGGCGGCAACGCCGAGGGTAGTTTCTACTTCTTCGGGGCTGATTTCGAGCTGAGCGGCAAGTTCTTCGCTACTAGGTTCGCGCTCGTAGGTTTGCTCCAGCATGGAGAATGCCTTATTGATTTTGTTAAGGCTACCGACTTTATTAAGCGGCAGGCGTACGATCCGGCTCTGTTCCGCCAACGCCTGGAGGATAGATTGGCGAATCCACCAAACGGCATAGGAAATGAACTTAAAACCACGAGTCTCATCAAAGCGCTGGGCAGCTTTGATAAGGCCAAGGTTGCCCTCGTTGATCAGATCCGATAGAGAAAGACCTTGATTCTGGTACTGCTTAGCTACGGAAACAACAAAGCGTAGGTTGGCTTTGGTTAGTTTCTCAAGCGCAAGTTGATCACCTTGTTTGATCCGCTTAGCCAAATCGACTTCTTCTTCGGGAGTGAGCAGGTCGACCTTACCGATTTCTTGCAGGTATTTTTCGAGCGACTGACTCTCGCGATTCGTTATCGACTTGGTTATTTTAAGCTGTCTCATAAAAAAGGATAGTTTTTAAAATTGGGCGCAAAATTACGGGTAATTTCCCTAGGAATCAATAGCTTACCGCTACTTTTCGCACCTACCTCTACCCAAACACCACGTAAGGCCAATAGGTTGGGTCTGAAAAGAATTTTGGTAGTCTCGTTTTATTTACCTTAATTGCCCTCCTTCATCCCCCCAAATCACTGATATGGAACGTGTTAAGTTTACCTCCGAATTTATCTGTCGGGCTTCCCCCAATATTGTTTACCAATTTCTTACTGACCCCGCTTGCCTCACCCGCTGGTTTTGCGACGAAGTGGATATTAATGACCAGACCTACACCTTTGTGTGGAATGGTTCCGCTGAAGTCGCCGAACTTATCGAAGACAAAGAGGGCGTGATGGTCCGTTTTGCATGGGAAGATGCCGACGACGACGACGAGTACCTGGAATTCGATATCAAGAGAAGTCCCGTTACTGGAGAAACCATCGTTAATGTAACCGACTTTGCCGACGATGACGAAGTGGAAGATCAGCGTGCCCTTTGGCTCACGCAGCTTACGCGGATGAAAGGCGTGATGGGCGGGTAGATCCAGTACGGTAGTAAATGTAGTTTTGTAGTAATAAAGTCGCTATCGCTGGTGGACGCGCGCTTTGCGCGTGGTGTCCGAAGTTAGGAGCGACTACATTAATACGAAAATACAGTACTACACGACTATCCCATGCGGTAGCGACTACAAAACTACACTACTACAAGACTACATTACTATTCTTCTTATGCCAAAAATGTATCAACTATCCACCTGTTCCACCTGCAAACGCATTATTGGTGAACTGGGGGAACAGCCTGATTTAGAAATCGTTAATATCAAGACCGATGCCATCACCGAGGAACAGCTCGACGAGATGGCAAAGCTGGCCGGTAGCTACGAAAAGTTGTTTAGCCGTAACGCCCGCAAGTACAGAAGCCAGGGGCTTAATAAGAAAGAACTTGCAGAAGACGACTACCGCCAGCTCATTCTTGGAGAGTACACCTTCCTGAAACGTCCGGTAACGATTGTGGGAGATCAGATTTTTATCGGCAACCGACCGAAAGCCGTAGAAGCAACTAAAGTAGCATTAGCAAAATAGCAGGCGCGGCCGCAGGTGCAAAGAAGGTTGTAAAACATCGGAACGCATCGCTAAGTCTATCAAGCCTACAACATCAGCTATCGCAAAGCGATTACTCCTCGGTTGACCTTGGACGAAGTCCGAGGCTCGTAACACCACTGAAAAGATGCCCACTCGCCAAGAAATTACTTCTTACTTTCAATCCCTGCAAGACAACATCTGCTCCGCCCTCAGTGCAGCCGATGGCTCCGCCTTCCACGAAGACAGCTGGGACCGGCCAGGTGGCGGAGGTGGCCGAGCGCGGGTCATTAGGGGTAATGATATCGAAAAAGGCGGGGTTAACTTCAGTGCCGTCCACGGAGATTTGCCGCCACAGGCGGCCGCCAGCCTGCACGTCGATCCGGAGGAGACTGGCTTTTATGCGACGGGAGTAAGCATTGTACTCCATCCGAAGAACCCGCACGTTCCGATCATTCACATGAACGTTCGCTACTTTGAGCTGGACGGTGGTCGTTTCTGGTTTGGAGGGGGGATAGACCTGACGCCCCACTACGTCATCCCGGAGCAGGCAGCCTTTTTTCACCAGCAGCTAAAGGATACCTGTGATCGATTTGATGAGGCGTACTATCCGAAGTTTAAAAACTGGGCCGATGATTACTTCTACATCCCTCATCGTAAGGAGACCAGAGGGGTAGGTGGCATTTTCTTTGACCGGCTGGAGCCCACCACGGAGGGTAAAGACAAGCGTACACTCTTTAACTTTACCGCCGCAGTGGGTGAAACCTTCGTCCCAACCTACTTGAAACTCCTGGGGATGAACAAAGACAAACCCTTCACCGAACGAGAGGCCAGCTGGCAGAAGCTTCGCCGCGGGCGCTACGTTGAGTTTAACCTGGTTTGGGACAGGGGTACAAAATTTGGCCTCACCACCAACGGCCGTACCGAGTCTATCCTTATGAGCTTGCCGCCGCTGGCGGGTTGGGAATATGATTTTCAGGCAGAGCCGGGTAGCCGGGAGGCGGAGACGTTGGAGGCTTTGGTTAAGGGAAAGGATTGGCTGGAAGGTTAAAAAGGCCACGGAGGGATGCTTACCTTCGACATTAGGATGTGGGGGGGATTTTAAAAAATCTCTTCGCCTCAACTCGGAAATATCAGCATGTCGGTTTATCAACAGGTCGGCATGTCAGTATTTATTGGTGTGGCCAACAATGCTTTCGCCCATTACCCTCCAAAACCTCCACCCTGCATCCTGCGGCCCCGCCCTAAAAACTTAAATTTCAACAACCAATCTCCAAGACGATAGTTACCTTTGCGCCGACAACAATTAACAGGCCAAACATCTATCACGTATGCCCGCTCTTACTCCCCGTTTTGATCAGTTTCAGGACCGCCATCTTGGGCCAGATGCTGCCGCCACTGAAGCTATGTTGCAGACCATTGGCGCTGCGTCTGTTGATGAGCTAATGGACCAGACCGTACCCAATAACATCCGGGACCACAAAGCCCTTGATGTTTCCCCGGCGGTTAGCGAATACTATTACCTACAGCACCTTAAACGGATCGCTGAGCGTAATAAGATAATGCGCTCTTTTATTGGGATGGGTTACTATAATACGATCACGCCCAGTGTGATTTTGCGTAACGTTTTCAGTAATCCTGGTTGGTATACCCAGTACACGCCTTATCAGGCTGAAATTGCCCAGGGCCGTCTTGAGAGCCTGCTCAACTACCAAACCATGGTGGCGGACCTTACCGGCATGCCCGTTGCTAACGCCAGCCTTCTTGATGAAGGTACTGCCGCCGCCGAAGCGATGAGCATGTTTTATGGCCAACGTAATAAGCGGGTGAAGGGCGAACCAGTGAAGGTCTTCCTGGTCTCCGATCAGGTTTTGCCCCAAACCATCGCCGTACTGGAAACCCGCGCTGAGCCACTTGGTATTGAAGTGGAGGTGAAACCGGCAAGCGATTTTGAATTCGGAGAAGACCGGGTCTTCGGTATGTTGCTCCAGTACCCCGGAGCAGATGGCCTGATCGGTGATTACCGCGAACTGGCGGAAAAAGCCAAGGCGGCCAACGTATTTACCGTTGTTGCAGCAGATTTACTCGCGCTAACTCTGCTGATGCCCCCCGGAGAATGGGGAGCAGACGCCGTAGTTGGTAACAGCCAGCGCTTTGGTGTGCCAATGGGCTTCGGAGGGCCACACGCGGCTTATTTCGCTACTACCAACAAGTATAAACGTCAGATTCCCGGCCGGATAATCGGCGTTAGCCAGGACCGATTCGGGAACTATGCCCTTCGTATGGCATTACAGACGCGTGAACAACACATCCGTCGCGAAAAAGCGACATCTAACATTTGTACGGCACAGGCATTACTGGCAAATATGGCTGGTTTTTACGCAACCTACCATGGTGCAGAAGGCCTCATTGCGATCGCTAAACGGACCCACCACTTTACCGGAATTCTAGCCGATACGCTCGCTAATGCCGGTTATACCCTGGCGGGAGATGAATTTTTCGATACACTACACATTGCGGTAAGCCCCGAAAAACGCGATGAAATCAGAAACCGGGCAGAACAGGAAGGTTATAATTTCTACTACCCCAAAGCGGGAGGTATTCGGCTGAGTTTTGATGAGTCTGTTGCAACAACTGACCTGTTTGCCGTCTGCCGCATTTTTGCGGCAGATCTGGCTTACGAAGGAGCTGAACTCACCGCCGACGGCGGTGTAGAAGGCATTGCGGACCGCATCCCCAGCGCACTACGTCGTACAAGTGATTTCCTCACGCACCCCAACTTCAAAGAGCACCGTACGGAGACTAAGATGATGCGCTACCTTAAGCGCCTGGAGAACAAAGACCTAAGCTTGGTGCACAGTATGATCCCGTTGGGCAGTTGTACAATGAAACTGAATGCAGCTACCCAGCTCATTCCCGTATCGTGGCCAGAATTTGCGGATATTCACCCCTTCGTACCCATCGAGCAAGCCCAAGGCTATAAGACCATTTTCGAAGAATTGGAAAAAGACCTGGCGGAAATCTGCGGCTTTACGGCCTGCAGCCTTCAACCCAACAGCGGCGCGAGTGGGGAGTACGCTGGCTTACTGGTAATTCGGGCCTACCACCATGATCGGGGAGACTTCCACCGCAACGTAGCCATCATTCCTGAATCTGCCCACGGCACTAACCCTGCCAGTGCGGTAATGGCCGGTATGAAAGTTGTTGTCGTCAAATCCGACGAGGCAGGGAATATTGATATTGAAGATCTGAAGGAGAAAGTAGCGGCCAATAAAGAAAACCTCTCCAGTCTGATGATTACCTACCCGAGCACCTACGGTGTATTCGAGACAGGGGTTGTCGAAATCTGCGACGTCGTACACGAGGCGGGTGGCATGGTTTACATGGATGGTGCAAATATGAACGCCCAGGTTGGCCTTACCAGCCCAGGTCGTATCGGTGCTGACGTCTGCCACCTCAATCTCCACAAAACTTTTGCCATCCCGCACGGTGGCGGTGGCCCCGGCATGGGACCTATTTGTTGTAACGAAAAACTTGCGCCTTTCCTGCCCGGCCACCCGCTACAAACCACCGGTGGGCAAAAGGCAACTAAAGCTGTTTCAGCGGCTCCGTGGGGCTCAGCTTCCATCCTGTTGATCTCCTACGCTTACATCAAAATGTTGGGCGCTAAAGGACTAAAAGCGGCTAGTGAATACGCTATCCTTAATGCGAACTATATCGCCAAACGGATCGAAAACCACTACGACGTGCTCTTCCAGGGAGAGCAGGGCCGTAGTGCCCACGAGCTGATCATCGATCTTCGCCCGTTCAAATCGGTGATGTCTGCAGGAGACCTCGCTAAGCGCCTAATCGATTACGGATTCCACGCGCCAACCCTCAGCTGGCCCGTAGCAGGAACAGTAATGATCGAACCTACCGAATCCGAAGGCAAAGAAGAGTTGGATCGTTTCTGTGATGCCCTCATTGCAATCCGTGCCGAAGCAGATGCCGTTGCCCGTGGTGATGTGGATGCCGAAGACAATGTACTCAAGAATGCTCCCCATACCGTAGACGAAATCACCGCGAACGACTGGAAGCATGCCTACTCCCGCGAAGAGGCCGCTTACCCATTGCCATATCTGCGTACTGGCCTTAAATTTTGGCCTTCCGTCGGTCGGGTAGACGATGGTTACGGAGATCGGAACTTTGTTTGCACCTGCCCGCCGCTGGAGGCTTATACGGAGTAGACTACTAAGGGGAGTTACTCATTATTGCGAAAATGTTCTACCGAAAAACCTTTGTCTATAATACCCTTGGCCTCCCAGCTTACTGGAAAGCCTGCCGCGCCACAAGGGCTAGAATGGACGTAGAAGAGTTGAAGATTTTCTACGGGAAGCACCGTCGGCAGTATGCTCTGGCAATTAGTGGTGAAAAAACTAAGCTGGGGCGTTATGCTTTCTATTTCCATGGCGGAGCCTGGACGTTTGGTCAGCCAGAGAGTTTTGTACCCGCAGCCATTCCGTGGCTTGAGTTGGGTTTTACCGTAGTTTTTCCCAGCTATCGTCGGCCGCCTCAGGTTAGTTTGAACGGAGTGGTTGCTGATTGTCGGGCGGCAATTAAGGCATTGGCTCCACCCGAAACAGTGACCCATCTTCACATCGGAGGTATTAGTGCAGGCGCGCACCTGGCAGCATTATTGGCGCTGAAAACAGATTGGTGGCAAGAAGACGGCTGGGCCTTTGGCCCGCAAAAAGCTTTGCTTTGCGCGGGGCCATTGTCGTTGAAACGGCTTTTCCCTCAAACTGTTTTTGGCCGCTACGCTCACCTTGACCCTTACCGTTTATTGGGGGCAAAGAGCAGCCCAAGTACAGCGTGGCAATTGTTGCACGGTACCAGCGATGCGATGGTCTCCTCAAACCACTCGGAGGTGTTTTTTGAAAAGCTGAAAGCATTAAATAAGACAGCAAGCCTGCTAACGATCCCGGAAGGGACTCACCTGGATAGCGGACGTTGGATGTTCGGGGGGATGGGCGCGCAAGCTGTGCGAGACTTTCTGGGCGCGGCCGCAGGTGCAGAGTAAGGTTCACTGAAAACGGGTGTCTAAATGCACAGATAGGTCAACGGCGGGGTGCCAGTCCCAATGCTTAAGGTGGTGTTCCTGAAACAATTTGCGGAGTACGGACTTTAGGATGTAACTCATCAACTGATCTCATCGGGTTTGTCCATACTGATGAAACACCGATAGAATACCGAAAATGAAAATACTAGCGCTGATCCTCTGCTTAACCGTTCTGTCTCATAACGAAGTTTTTGCCCAAACAGAATTTGAACTGGAGCCTTCCCAGAGTATGGTGATAACCGGAAAAGGCCCCGGACAAGATGCTACCATAAATCCCTATTACGGACAGGCTTGCTACGCAATAGTTGAAAATACCGGTGAGGCTGAATTTTCTATCAGGATTCAACAGAAAGGGAAGATCATTAAGGAAATACCTATTCTTAAAAATGAGATCAAGAAAGTAAAACTTCTTACCGGTTTCGAGTTGTACC
>CAYPIM010000002.1:0-67818 GCA_964410795.1 uncultured Lewinella sp.
TGTGGTCGAGCTTGCCGTCGGGGCCTTTGGGCATGGCCCAGACGGACCATTTGTAGTCGTCGGCGATGATGGGTTGGTATTCCAGGCCCTGTAGCTCGGCGTCGTCACGTTTATCGTTTTCGAGGGCATCGAGGTAGCGCAGGAACATCACCCAGCTGGTTTGGCCGATGTAATCCAGTTCGGAGTCGGCACCGCTGTCCTTATACAGGATATCGTCGATGTTGCGGAAGGTCTGTTCAAACATGGGCGGTGCTGGCGTTTAACGGAGGAGATAGAAAGGGCCGCAAGGTAGTTTTTTTTAGGAGATCTGTGGTTGGGAATATACTGAGTGATTACAATAACTCGCCTCTCTGCGGAAGAGAGGTCAGAGCAGTGGTTTAAAGCATTAGTTTGTAAGACCTAAACACTTGCTCTAAGTTATCAGTTATCAAATTAAACCTCCACCAACCTGAGTCATCTTAAGCTTACGATTTAATCCCCCGATCAAATGCAAAACCGTTACTTCCCTACCCTGCTCCTCACCGCCTTGCTCTGCACCTGCGCCCTCGCCCAGAACACCATCACGGGCCGGGTGGTGGATAAAACCAGTGGCCAGCCGATAGAATTTGCTACGGTGCTTGTTTCCGACGCGGCAACGGGTGCCGGCACGGGCGGCACCACCACCGACTTATCGGGGAGATTCACCCTGGAAACAACGACTGAAAAGGTTTACCTCGACGTGAGTTTCATCGGTTTTGAAACGCAACGAATGGAGACCTTGACCTTTACCAACGGCGAAGCGACCCTGGGATTGATTGAACTCAAAGCCGCAGGTCAGACGCTGGAAGAGGTGACCGTTCGTGCTGAGAAATCGCAGACTGAATTCAAACTGGACAAGCGGGTTTTTAACGTGGGTAAAGATTTAAGTAGCACGGGTGCAGGTGCATTGGAGGTGCTTAACAACGTCCCTTCGGTCAACGTCACCATCGAGGGCCAAATTCAGCTGCGCGGCAGTGGCGGTGTGCAGGTGCTCATCAACGGCAAACCCTCCGTCATCGCCAGCGAGCAGGGCAATCTGCTGGGTACCATTACCGCAGACATGATCGAGAGCATCGAGGTAATCACCAACCCCTCGGCGAAGTACGATGCGGAAGGCACTTCGGGCATCATCAACATCGTCCTGAAAAAAGAGGAGCGTAAAGGCCTCAACGGCGCCATCTCCGTCAACGTAGGTACGCCCGACAACCACAGCGTTGGCCTGAGCCTGAACCGCCGTACGGACAAATTCAACCTCTTCAGTCAGCTGGGCGTCGGCTACCGCGAGCTGCCCAACGAGCAGCGGGCGATCAATCAGGACAAAACCAGCGGCAATACCGTCTCCAGCGAAGGCACGGAGTTTCGCAACGAACTCTACTACAACGCCGTGCTCGGTACCGACTACATCATCAATAAGCGCAACGTTATTACCCTCTCCGGCAACGTCTCCTACGAGATAGAAGACCAACCCTCCGCCACGACCTTTACGCTGACCGATGCCGCTGATGAAGTCCTCTCAAACTGGACGCGGGAGGAAACCACCGAGGCCACCAATCCGAAGTACCAGTTTGAATTGCAGTATAAACGAGACTTCGAAGACCACAAAGACCACGACCTCATCTTCAGCGCCCTTGGCACCCTGTTCTCCAAAGACCAGTCTTCCGCCTTTAGGGACATCACGCTATCTGGCCAGGACCGGAACGGTCGCCAGCAAACACGCACCAACTTCGGCCAGCAGGAAAACACCTTCAAGGTGGATTATACCCGGCCGGTGAACGAGCAAATGACCTTTGAGACCGGCGCGCAGTACGTGACAAGCGATGTGAACAACGACTTTTCGGTGAGCAACTTCGACGGCAACGACTTCGTCGTAGATCCCGACCTTACGAACGTCTTCAACTGGAACCAGAAGGTACTTGGCCTCTACGGAACAGCATCCTACCAGTTTACGAGACTTGGCGTCAAGGCGGGGCTGCGGGTGGAAAACACCGACCTCACTACCCTACTAGAAACCACCAACGAAAGTAACGACCAAAACTATTCCAACCTGTTTCCGAGCGCAGCTGCGTCCTACAAAATTTCCGAGGCAGTCTCCCTCCAGGCCAGTTATTCCCGTCGGATCTTCCGACCACGGCTCTGGGACCTGAATCCGTTTTTTAACCCGCGCAACAACTTCAACATCCGGGCCGGCAACCCTGACCTTCAGCCTGAGTTCACCGATTCTTACGAGGTGACCAGTATTTTTATCCTCGGCGAGACGTCCTTCAATTTCGGCGTTTACCAGCGTTACACGACGGAGGTGGTGGAACGGATCACTACTTTTCAGGACAACGTCAGCCTCACCACGCCGCGCAATATTGGGACCAACCGCACCACCGGATTGGAGCTGAACTTTAAGACCATTCCCGCCGAATTTTTAACGGTAACGGGAGACTTAAACTACAACTTCTTCTCCCGTGAAGGAGAGTTGGAGGGCCAAATTTTTGACTTCTCCGCTGACCAGTACAGCGGGAAAATCACCACCAAATTCAACTTGCCGCTGAACTTTGATTTTGAGGTGACCGGTCAGTATCGCTCTGCTTTTCAGACCGTACAGAGTGAAGTGAGTGATCAATTATTTATGGACCTCGGCCTTCGCAAAAAACTATTTAAGGGCAAGGGAGCGGTAAGCTTCAGCGTGCGCGACCTCTTTGCCTCCCGCATTCAGGAAAGCATCATTGATCAGGTAGAGGTGTACCAATTCAGCCGTCGTTTACGGGGCAGGTTCATCACCCTTGGCTTTAGCTATGGTTTCGGGAAGGGGGAAACAATGGAGTATTCCGGGCAGCGGAGGAGGGGCTAATTAGTTTTCGTGAAAACTAAGCTGTAACGGAGCTCAGTTCCAAAGCCTGCTCCAAAACATCCGCCATCAAATTGTGGAGGTAAATCGATCAATTCAATGGTGAAAGTGCTGTCGTTATCGGGGTCATAAGTAGCCACTCCGTTTTGAATGGCCCCGAGGTTGCCATCACCGCATCCAACATTACTATCTATAGGTGTGTGAATCAGGCCTTCGCAGGAGAATTTTAAGAAGATGTCGTTTATTAGACTTATTGAATTCATTGACAGATAAACGCCATAATCAAATCTCCGGACTAAGGGATCATCAGTAAGGGACAAAAGTACCGTACGATCAAAAATGGGGCCGAAGGCCCGTAGCCCGTCTCCAAATATATCCGGACGGCTGTAGGTGTAACCGTAAGTAACTTGGTATTCTCCGACAAACATATCCTCCTGCAAAGGGCAAGAAGGTGTTACCTCAAAGTTCCAAATACCTTCAAAGGCATTGGTGATAACTGGGGTTGAATTTATTGAGGAAAACACTACGTCATCAAATTTTACAATTTCTGTCCGGAAATTAAACTCATCTTCGAGTGAGAAGTCTGACAAGTCATCCACCCCGAGGAATGCGGCTACTTCAGGGAACGGAATTACGAGATCGAAGCCAATTTGCTCCGTTTCAGGACGTGTGATGAACTCCTGGCTCGTTACTGTTCGAAAGAGTTCCAGCATTGTACCTTCCTGGCCTAGAGGTTCATAGGAAAGATAGATACGGTATTCACTTACATCCCGGCCTTTTGCGCCGTCAATGAAGTCTACTGAATGGGCGTAAGTAGCGTTCTCTAAATCTCTAAAGTCAAAGAAGTCAGTTTCAACGCTAACAAGTTTTGGAAAGGCTCCAAGCGTAGTTTGTTCCTGAAAATTTTCTCCGACGGTGATTCTTTCCGGTGTACAACTGAAGATGGTAAAGACCAGTACTAAAGCTGAAGAGATGGTTATTAGTTTCATGATTAAGTGTATGTGTGTGTGAATGTAATAGAGTATTATTTCGTTGATAACGAAAATCGCATCCTCTTTGTCCACCGAAATACCTTTTTTTCTGTTAGCCTTCGTCCCCCCATTTACTACCGCTTTTCTCATTTTCGGGTTTAGCATTTTTGGGCGCGGCCGCAGGTGCAAGGTGAGGTTTAAGGGCAAGGGGACTAATCTGTCAATGAGTACCCGTTAAGGGGTTTATCGTCAAAAAAACGCAGTGTTTTTCCTGAAAAGCCCCTTTCGCTACGCGGCTGCCTGAGGCGGTCCACTGAGCCTGAGGCGAAGTTTGCTGTAGAGGGGTTGGGGTGAGGTTGAACGTAAAAAGCTAACCTCCGCTAAAAATAGCAAAATAGGTAAAAGAAGTATTTAGCAGCTACCGCAAAATATGCACCGGCTTCAACACGACCTCCGGATCCGCTAGTTTCTCAAAATCGATCAGCTGACCGCTCTTAATCAGCTTGGTCCCGATCACGTAAGCCCGGGCATTGTTGATGGCGTCTACCGCAAGTAGTCGGTCTCCGGCAAAGTACCAAATGGAGAATTTGATGCCATCACCGGCTTCCTTGCGCAGCAAGGCCCGGTCGTAACCAGTAGAAAGGCCCACGATTTGAAGCTTTAAGTCGTACTGATCGGACCAAAACCACGGAATACTGTCGTAGTTTACCTCCTTACCGCAGATTGCTCCAGCAGCGATTTTAGCTTGATCTACTGCATTTTGCACGGATTCCAAACGGACATCACTATCGTAATGCGGGTTGTGGTGAAGTGCACAGTCGCCGATGGCAAAGATGCTATCATCGTTGGTAGCAGCGGTATGGTCTACCCGGATACCGTTCGCAACATCCAGCCCAGCGGCTTCCGCCAGTTCCGTATTTACCCTTACGCCTACGCCGAGGATTATTACGTCGGCAGGCTGAACGGATCCGTCATTACAGATGACGGAAAGTGCATCATCATCGTTCGTGATCTGGGTAACTGACTGGCCCGTCAAAACATCTACCCCATGGTCTGTATGCAGCTTCGTGAAGAACGTCGACATCTCAGGAGTGGTTACCCGAGCGAGCACCCGGTCTTCCCGTTCGATAACTTTGACCTTTGCGCCAATCTTGGTTAAAGATGCAGCGGTTTCCAGGCCGATGTACCCACCACCGATAATAACGACGCGTTTGGTAGTACTCTCAGATAGCGCGCCCCGGATTTGTTCCACGTCGGCTGCAGACCGCAAGGGGTAAATGTGTGCTTTACTCTCCATACCGGGAATAGGCGGGATAAGCGCGCTGGCCCCCACGGCAAGTACCAATTTGCTGTATTCCAATGTCTCTCCTTGCTCAAGGAGCAGCCGCTTTTGATCACGGTTGATGGACGAAACTTTCACCCCCAAGCGTAACTCAATGTTCTCTCGTTGGTAGTTCTCTGCGGAACGCAGCGGTTGGAGTTTCCTCCCCTCTTCCCCGGCCAGGTATTGTTTGGAAAGCGGCGGACGATGATACGGCAGCTCTGGATCAGTATCGATGAGTACAATCCGGCCCGCCCAGCCTTCGCTCCGTAGGGAGTAGGCACAGCTTACTCCAGCGTGGCTCGCACCAACAATCAAGCATACCTGATCAAGGTCATAAGACTCAGCATCAGCCATTACTCCGCGACCTTAAATACGGCACCGTCAATGGCATCGCTAACTTCAATCTGGCAGCAGAGGCGGCTGTACTCGTCAGCATTGTCGTCTAACTCAAGCATATCTTGCTCGTTTTCACTTGCTTCGCCGGTCTTGGCTACGTGTTCAGGAGCTACGTGTACGTGGCAGGTTGCGCAGGAGCATACACCACCACAATTGCCTAGTATACCTTCGATGTTGTGTTCACGAGCTAGTTCCATTACTGAACCGGAATTCCCCTCAACGGTAGTTGATATTCCATCGGTAGTGATGAACGTAATTTTTGCCATTGTCTATTTAATTTTATCAGAGTTGGTTGAAACGGACCATCAGGGAATCGAATCCAACCTTGCGGCGGAATTCTCCCAGGTCTTCAATATTGTCTTTGTGGTTGAGGATTTCGATGGATTTCGCCTTCCGGGCAAGTACCACGAGCAGTATACGCAACAACTGGCGGGCGTGGGTGGCACCAAGGCAGCTGTGGTGGCTGAAACCAAAGCTTACGTGCGGATTCATCTTACGGTCCAGAATGACCTCATTCGGTTTTTCAAAGGTGCGGGCATCGCGATTAGCAGAGGCCCAGCAGAGCGAAATTCGGGAGTCTGCTTTGGCTGCATGAGCGCAAACTTCGGTATCCTGGGTAACTACCCTTCCCATCTGTGTGAGCGGTGCGAAGTAACGGATAAGTTCTTCAACGCTTTTCGTTACGATTTCGGGCTCCTCCCGAAGGCGAGCCAAAGACTCAGGGTACTCGGCGAAGTAGGCGATGGAGTTGGTGATGGCATTGATAAGTGTATCCCGGCCTCCCGCGAAGGTGAGGATCATTACGCCCTTCACCTCTTCTTTGGTCATTTTCTTGCCGTTCACCTCAGTGGCAAGCAGTACAGAGTATAAATCCTCACCGGGCTGGGCTACTGCTTTTTCGATTTGAGCATCGATGTAGTCGTAAAGGATGTTGGCCTTATCTCCGTCGAGGGCAACGCCCTCGCTGCGGAATACATGTGTGCCCCAGGAGATCCAGGTGTGCGCTTCCTCGAAAGGAATGTTCAGCAATAAGGTTAAGGCCTGTGATTGCATCACCAGTGCGAACTCACTGACGACCTCGACGGTGTCCTTCTCCAGCGCTTCGTCCAGAATTTTGCTTATTTGCTGTTCAAGTTCTGACGTATAGCCTTCTTCTAGTGGCCTCCGGAACCAGTCTTCCAGTACGGCACGGTAAGCGGTGTGCTCCGGTGGGTCCATTTCGAAGGGTATCTGTCGGGTATCCCGGATGTTCACTTCCGAAGGCACTACAATACGACCTGGCACAGCTCCCGACTGGAAGTTTTGGTATTTATGCGCAGCCTTACGAACATCCTTCAGGCGAAGTAACATGGTCACCGGATCGTTCTGATCGTTCATATGTGCGGTTCCGTTTTCTAGCCTGGCGGCTTCGAACGGATCGGGCAATTCGCTTTTCTTCATTAATTACTTTTTGGAGTTGACGCCAAATTTGTTTAGATCAAGCTAAATATTTTTTCTGTCTCTACCCACTTGACACCATCCTCAGCAAAAGGAAGTCTTTGCTGGAAGGTATCCATCAGGTCTTCCCACTCCTGAACCTTTGGGTTGGAGGCATCGGCTGCCGCTTTGGCGGCAGGGTTGAAAGCATCATTAGTAGTCATAATCATTACCAGACGGTTACCAGCCAGGAATATTTCCATTCCGGTGATGCCAGAAGAAGTTATGCTTTCCGTGATTTCTGGCCAGGCATTACCCGCAGCATGGTATTCTTTGTACTTCTCTATGAGGTCAGCATCGTTCTTAAGGTCGCAGATTAAAATTTTGCGGTTACTCATTTACCAAGTGATTTTCAGGATTATTTTCAGATTTGACTTTGTGCCCCGCAACCGTCAGGCCATAAATGGCAACAATTACAAAACAGCAGAAAGGAAGAATGAAAGAGAAGTTTACTTCCGGTACGCCCATAATCAGGGTGTCAGTGTAACCGCCGCCGCCAATGTCAAGGATTTTACCCTGCATTACCGGCATAAGTGCTCCACCAACGATGGCCATTACCAGGAAGGCTGCTCCGAACTTCGCGTCCTCCCCCTGCCCTTCCAGGGCAATACCGTAAATCGTCGGGAACATGATGGACATGAACAAAGAGACACCGACCAGACAGTAAAGGCCGGTAATACCCTGGATAAAAATGGTGCACAGCGTCAGTGCACCGGCTCCAACCGCAAAGAAGAACAGCAGGCGACCACCGGTGAAGTAGCGCAGCAGGAATGTCCCGATCCAGCGGCCAATCAGGAAGATAACCAGCGCGGCCACCGCGTAGTATACAGCATCTGCGTTGGTGATACCAATGGATTCAGCAAGTTGGTACACATAGGTCCAACACATGATTTGTGCTCCTACGTAAAAGGCCTGAGCAATTACACCACCGACAAAGCGGTACTGAGACCAGAGCCGGCCTAATGCCGCACCAATACCTAATCCATCATCATTTTCTTCTTTTTCGGGCATTTTGGTTACCAGGAACAATATGAGCATGCCGATGACAGCAATACCAAGGATTACGTAAGGGTTACGAATGGTTGCGAGATCGTCCGTGCGAATACCAGCTTTCTCGGTTGCATCCAAAGCGGCGTAGGCCTGGGCACCAAGATTGGCCGCCGTTTCTCCTAAACGCTCTCCGGCAGGAAGTGCATCGTAAGCGGTTCGGCCCAGGTCTTCGACCCGGAGTTTCGCGAGGATGAACTGCTGGGCGACTAATAAACCACCAAGTGCTCCAATTGGATTGAATGCCTGGGCAAGATTCAATCGTTGAGTGGCTGTTTCTTCTGACCCTAGCGTCATTACGTACGGACTGGCGGTAGTTTCCAGGAAGGCAAGTCCACAAGTGATGATGAAGTATGAAAGCAAGAAGAAACCGAAGCTCTCCGCACTGGCAGCGGGGTAAAATAAAAGTGCGCCTATCGCATAAAGTGCCAAGCCAATGATGATTGATTTTTTGTAGGAATACTTCTTAGCAAAAATGGCCGCAGGCAAAGCCATACAGAAATAGCCGATGTAGAAGGCAAACTGTACGTAAGATGCCTTAGTATTATCCAGTTCCAGCACTTTTTTGAACGCTGAGACCATCGGATTAGTGATGTCGTTGGCGAAGCCCCACAGGGCAAAGAGTGAGGTGACAATGATGAAGGGCAGTAAGTATTGCTTAGGAACTAAAGCTTTGGAGTTTTCCATATGTGAGTGTCTCTTAAAATGCGTGATCGGAAATAAGATGGGAAAGGCAGTTGCTTACGCTTGTGTCAATAAAGATCGGTCTAGATGAACGTAACCTCCGTCGCAAAAAACGTGCTGGCCCGTGGTATGGGAAGCAAGGTCAGAGATCAGGAACAAGGCTGTATTAGCAATTTCCTCCGGAGTAGTCATTCGGTTCTCCAGTGGTATTTTTTCAACAATGCCTTTTAGCTTTTCAGCTCCGTTGGGCAGAGAGTTGATCCAGGTATCGTAAGCCGGTGTCCAGCTTTCAGCGATGATGATGGCGTTGGAGCGTCCGCCCCACTTGACGAAGTCTACCGCCCATTCTCTGGTAAGGGCCAGTACCCCACCCTTCGCTGCAGCATAGCCGGAAGTGCTCCCCTGGCCGGTGTAACCAACCTTGGAGCCAATGTTCAAGATGTTTCCTTTTGCTGCTTTCAACAGTGGCAAGCAGTGCTTTGCCAGTAGGAAATAGCTTACCATGTTTAGCTTAAGGCTATACATGAAGTCTTCATAGCTGCCCTCAAGGCCTACGCCATCGTTTACGCCAACATTGTTGATCAAAGCATCTATGCGGCCGTATTTTGCAATGACACCCTCCACGGCGGCCTTTACCTGTTCCGGTTGGGTAACGTCTGTTTGAAAAAAGGCAGCATCTACCCCTTCGGCTTGTAGTTCTTCTACGTACCCAAAGCCACGTGCATTACGATCGACAATGGCCGGGATGCCACCCTCACGAGCAATGGCACGCATCATCACTTCACCGATACTGCCACGGTGCCCTGCGGCACCTGAGATAACGACAACTTTTCCTTTCAGGTTGAGGTCCATGGATTACTGCTTTTAGTCTTTGTATTTGTTAAGTTCTTCGGTAAGTTCTTCGGTAAGTCCGGGAACTTCATTTAGGTCCTGGCCCCACCATTCTTTGCGGCCCAGGATATGCAGAGCAATATTACGTACGCCCTGCTCACCGTATGCCTGTCGGTTCCATTCGTCCTTGATGAAGGCGATGCGGTCTTCGGCATCGCGTAGCGCGATGGGATCTCCGTTTCGGTCGCCCCGGTAAAAGCGAATCAGGGCAGCGAAGGCCCTGAGGATTCCTTTGGGCAGGCTTCCTGTTTTTGCCTGATAGGCAAGCAGTGATGGCAAGAGCCTGGTCCTGAATTTACTGGTAGAATTCAGGGAAATATCCATCAGCTTGTGATGGATACTTGGATTTCGGAAGCGGTCGAGCACATCAGCAGCGAAGGCTTTCAACTCGTCTTCCGGGTGGTCCAGCGAGGGTATGATTTCGTTGTAGAGAACACCTTCCAGGAAAGCATTCATTTTCTCATCGGCCATCACGTCACCAACGGTTTCTAAACCGGCGAGGTATCCGGTAGGAACAATGCTGGTGTGGGCTCCGTTTAAAATGCGAACCTTGATCTCCCGGTAAGCGTCCAGATCATCAGTGAAAGTTACGTTGAGGTCAGTCTTGCTAAACGGCAGTTCTTCAGCGACTAAGCCTGGCCCAGATATTACCCAACTATGGTAATACTCTCCAGCGACCAATAGCGGATCTTCGTGGCCAGTCTCTTGGGCAATGGCCGCTGCGCGGGCGGCTGGATAGCCCGATACAATCCGGTCAACCAGCGTGTTGCAAAAGTAATTTTCCTCAATTATCCATTGCTGAAAGCCTTCCGGGAGTTTCCAGTGCCTTGCGTACTGTAGTACGCAGTCGCGGAGTTGATCTCCGTTGTTTTCGATCAGTTCCAAAGGCAAAACAATGCACCCGCGTCCGCGCCCATCTGCTCCAAAATGCTGGAAACGATGTTGGAGCCACAAACAAAGTTTCGCCGGAAATTCTGTCGGCATACCTTCTTCTGGCATCGGCTCTTCACGGAAGCGAATTCCGGCCTCGGTGGTATTAGAAACAATGAACCGAAGATCTGGCAATTCAGCCGTTGAGAGGTAATCAGCCCGCTGAATGTATGGTTGAATTACCTGCTGTACACAGCTGACCACTCGCCGGTCTTCGACCAACTTTCCCTGGCGAATTCCGTCTAGAGCAACGGAGAATAGCCCCTCCTGAGCACGGAGATCATCGTAGTCTCCGCGGCTGGTCGGCTTCACAATGGCCACGCCACCATTGAAGTCTGTTTGCTCGTTGAGTACGTCTATCATCCAATCCACAAAAGCACGTAAGAAGTTACCACCACCGAATTGGAGGATGCGCAACGGGCGTTGTGGGCGGTCAAAATCCTGAGGATTAATCATTAACATTTTTTAAAGGGAAACACCACGTTTCCATGGAATAAAATCATCCTGACCTAACCTCTGGGCGGCAGTTTGAATGGTGCCTGAGGCAACATCGATTAGCAATTCCAGCAGGGCTTCGCCGCGTTCCTGGATGGTCTCTTCTCCGGTGATAACGGGGCCTGCGTTGAAGTCGATGATGTCCGTCATCCGTTCGGCCAAGATGGTGTTGCTCGCCATTTTTATGACCGGCACAATAGGGTTTCCGGTAGGTGTTCCCAAGCCAGTAGTGAAAACAATCAAGTTGCAACCGGAGCCAGCTAAACCCGTGGTACTCTCTACATCGTTGCCCGGCGTGCAAAGCAGGCTCAGACCAGTTTGGGTGACCGGCTCAGCATAATCCAGGACATCTGCAACAGGCCCCGAACCACCTTTTTTTGCTGCTCCAGCAGACTTCATGGCGTCGGTAATCAGCCCGTCTCGAATATTTCCGGGAGAAGGGTTGTTTTTAAAACCAGAGCCTACTGCTTCCGCTGCATCAGAGTAATCGCGCATAAGCGAGGCGAATTTACTAGCCAGTTCTGGCGTAGAACAACGATCAATCAACTCCTGCTCGACACCATTCAGTTCGGGAAATTCGGCCAAGACAGTTTTGGCTTTCAGCGCAACCAGCATATCGGAAACGTGGCCTAAGGTTGGGTTGGCGGAGATCCCGGAGAAGCCATCAGAGCCGCCACATTCCAGCCCGAGGGTAAGTTTAGATAAGGGCGCCGGTGCGCGGGTGCAAAGATTGGCTTTCATGAGCCCTATAAACGTTGCCTTGACTGCCTGGGCGACAAACGAGCGTTCACTTTTGCTCGCCTGTTGTTCCAGGTAGTATACGGTTTTATCTCCAGCAAGCCCTCTTTTACTCAGGGCACTCTTCAGTAACGGAATCTGAGCATTTTGACAACCCAGGCTCAGTACCGTTGCACCCGCTACATTCGGATGGCTAATGTAGCCGGCAAGTAGCTCGCAGAGTACTTCTGAATCCTGTCGAATCCCACCGCAGCCACCGTCGTGGGTTAAAAATTTAATTCCGTCGACGTTGGGAAAAACCTTTGTGGGTTGTACGTCTGCACCTTTGCGGAGTGGGTCGATTTTGAGAATAGCTTCTTCTTCGGCTCCATTTTTGAACGCCTCCACCAGGGTGTTTACATCAACGATGGTATCTGGCTGCGTACCAAATCCTAGCTGCTCGACCATAGCGTCCCGGATGGCTTCTACGTTGCGGTTTTCGCAGAATACTAGTGGAATCACTAACCAGTAATTTCCGGTACCTACGGAACCATCTGCACGGTGGTAGCCCAGGAAGTTTCGGTCTTCCCATTTTTGCACATCCGGCGGTTGCCAGGAATATGCCTTTTCACGGGAGACATAAGTTTGGGCGGCGTGAACTACGTTACCGGTGTGGATCAAACCTCCGGCGGGAATGTCTGAAAGGGCCTTTCCCACTAAGACGCCGTACATGTACAACATCTCCCCCTCGGTTACAAGGCGGTCGGTGAACTTATGCTTCGCCCGAATGGGCTCCACCAACCGAAGGGGCTTTCCTGCCACCTCAATTAATTTCCCAGCTGGGAAATCCGTTAAGGCCACCAGTAAATTATCTGCGGGGTCAAGCCTTAGCCATTCGTGCTGCATGTATTGCGCGTTGTTTATTTGTTACGCGAGAGGAGTTTTGAAAGCAAGGAGAATTATTATTCTAATTCTAGTTTTACCACGTTGGCCATTTCATTCATAGAGGCCTCGGGGACTATGATGTAGTTCTCTCTTTCATCAATGGCAAACTCCACGTTTGTATTACTTCCCAATAGTGTCGCTTTTTTGACTGCAGAAGCCGGAGGGAACATGATACCGGAGAGGCTCTTAAGGGCTATTTTCTCTCCGGGCTTGGGTGCGCCGAGGAAGATAACGTAGATGGCACTGTGGTCTTTCGCTTCGGTGAAGCGGATGTCACTGGCACCGTATTTAACGGTAGCTGATTGGCCACCATGCTTTCCGTCTTTGGCTTTTGCCGAGCCAAAACCGTATTCAGAGCGAGCACGGGTATTGTAAATTGCTTCACCATAAGTTTTAAGCCAGTCTCCTAATTCTTTGAGAACGGCTACTTGTTCGTCGGGGATACTGCCGTCAGCTCTTGGCGAGATATTGAGCAACACCACTCCGTTCTTACTAACGACATCGATAAAGTTACGGATAACGATTTTCGGATCCTTATAGGTTTGGCCCTTTACGTAACTCCAGGATTGGTTGCTCAGTGTAATGTCTGTGAGCCAAACCCGTTCTGAGGCGTCCTTCTTACCTCCTTGCTCAATGTCAAGAATACTTACGTCAAGCGGTAAGTCGCCTTTTTTGTGGGCAATAACAACCTCCTTGCCTTTTGCTTTTGCGTGGTTGAGGTAGTAGGCGCAGAATTCCTGACGGTATTTTTCGGGAATCATGTTAAGCCAAACATCAAACCAAATGATATCGGGATCGTACTGATCTATGACTTCTTCTAATTGTTCTAACCAGTAGGGGTACCATTCTTCTTCGGGAACATTGCCATAAAGCCATTTTAGCTTATCATCATCAGTAGAAGTAGCCCACTCAGGGTTATAGGGGTAATGGCTGTGCCAACCATCCCAGTATTCTTCATCCTCAGCATTCCGTTGCAGGTTCCGAGCATGGTGGAAAGAGGTGATTAGTTTCATGCCACGAGCACGAATCGCTTTCGCCATTTCTCCGGTTATGTCTTTTTTAGGGCCCATATCCGAAGCATTCCAGGGGTTGACCTCACTGTCCCACATGGCAAAACCATCGTGATGCTGGGCAACGGGGCCACCCCATTTGGCGCCAGCCATTTCCATGAGTCCTGCAATTTCATCGGCGTTGAATTTTTCAGCTGTGAACATAGGAATGAAATCGTGGTAACCAAATTCAGACTGGTCTCCGTAGGTTTTCTTATGGTGATCATAAGCAGACTGCTCGGGCAAGTACATGTTCCGCGGATACCACTCACTAGAATTTTCCGGTACAACGTAAGGCCCCCAGTGAAAATATATGCCAAGTTTAGAGTCAGCAAACCACTCAGGAGATTCGTTTACCTTGGCCAACGATTCCCAATCTGCGGTAAAATCAGCAGAGGAAGAAGCAGACTCGGCGGTTGGGCTCTCTTTTACTTCTGTCATGTGACAGGCCTGAGCAAAAAACAAAAGAGCCAATACGGGCAAGTAAAATTTCATGATGCTTTTTTTTGATGATGAAATGGCTTCAGGCTGTCGCAATAAGCCGCTAAATAATTTGAATTCAATTCCAGTTCTCCTCAATTGTTCTTTGGAAACGAGGATAGTTTTCGTCAGTCTCATTCAGTTCTTTTCTCATTTCTCGGAGGTCATTTTTTAGGTTGCTAATAATATCTGCGTATGCAGGGTCACTATACCGATTAACGTTTTCCGAGGGATCCTTTTTGAGGTCATAGAATTCCCAGGCCACCGGAGTAGGTGCTATTGGGAAGGAGTTTTCCTTCCACCACATACTTCCTGTACCGATTAATTCTTCTTTGTAGGGTTGGGCGTAATAAAAAATCAGTTTGTATTGCTTTGTTCTAATGCCAAAGTTCGCAGGCACATCGTGATGCGTCAAATGCATCCAGTAGCGGTAGTAAGTGGATTTCCTCCAGTCGTCTGGTTCACTTCCATCTAAATGATCAGCAAAGCTTTTTCCTTGCATATAAGCCGGAGTTTCGCCACCTGCTAAAGACAACATCGTTGGCCCAAAATCAGTATTGTTGATCAACAATTCACTCTTGGTTTTTGCTTTAATTCCATTAGGGTAATGCATTATGAAAGGCATCCGCATGCTCTCATCATACATCCAACGTTTATCCATATAATCGTGCTCGCCAAGCATGAAGCCTTGATCTCCTGTGTAGATGATTACAGTATTTTCCCAAAGGCCTTCTTGCTTTAGGTAAGCAAATAATCGGCCAAGGTTATCATCTACCCCTTTCACGCAGCGTAAGTAACGTTTCAGGTACTCCTGATAAGCGGCACTGGTTGCGGAATCTCGCGGACTTTTTTTAATGCCATACTGAACGGTATAGCTTCGGTGTGGATGACGATCTGATACAGAGGTGCCAATACGATTACGTAAGTTGTCATTGATGCCACGAGTCGCTTCTGAGCCAAAATCTGGTTGATTCTGATCATAGAGATTAGCTGGTTCAGGAATATGCGTATCCGCTAAATAGTCCGCATAACGTGGCGCAAACTCAAAGTCGTCATGAGGAGCTTTATAGTGATGCATCAGAAAAAACGGCTGATCTTTTTTACGTTTGGTTTTAAGCCAATCGAGGGTTACGTCCGTAACGATGTCACTTGAATGGCCCTTGTAACTGACAAAATTATCAGGCCAGGAGCCAGCATCGCTGGCCCTGAATTCAGGATCAAAGTATTTCCCCTGGCTTTCCAAAACGTGGTAGTAATCATAAGCAGCAGGCTCAGCTTTAAGGTGCCATTTACCGATCATGGCTGTTTGATAGCCGAGCTTACTCATTTCCATGGGCAGGTATTGCCGGGCTGGCGGGAGGGTGTCATCCAACGTTAGAATTCCGTTGGTCTGGCTATACTGACCGGTCATGATATTGCCGCGTGAGGGAGTACATATAGAGTTCGTACAAAACACATTGGAGAACAGTGCTCCTTCCTTCGCTAAGGCATCAATGTTCGGCGTAGGGTTTAGCCCCGCAAGTCGACTTTGGTATGCACCCACTGCCTGCGTTGTGTGGTCATCGGACATGATGAAAATAATGTTTGGGCGTTGGGCAGTAGTTGCCTCTTTTTCCTCGACGGAGGTTTTATCCCCACAAGCCGTGAAGAACATTAGCACAAACATCAGAATACCTGACAGCAGAGAATTAGTGTTCACGAACGAATTAATTTGTGGTAAGATACTTCACCGGAGAACTCCAGTCGTAATACGTAAGCACCAACCGGGAATTCAGGAAAAGAAAGGGTAATTATGCGTCGGTCAGCGGCAACGCTCTGCGTTTGTTCAAAGATCAACCTTCCGGACGAATCGGTAACCTTTATATTAACTAAGCCTTCTCCGTTGGGGAGCTGAAGATTGAGTTCGCTGCCCAGCATTGGATTGGGGTACACGACTGGCTGATCAATAGCTTGCAGGACTTTGAGGCGAATGGGTTGCAGGTCCGGACAAGGCCCTTGCCCTGCTATCGTATCCACCAACACGGCATCCTGCGTGCGCGCCAAATCACGATATACTTCACCTACAGATAATTCGATAATTTGCTCCTCGAGTCGAACGTAGGGCAAGGTAGATGTACGTTCAATATGAAGTTTTTCTCGGCCATTTTCATCAGTTTCCCAACGCCTATCAAGTGAAGGGACAATAGAAATATCCCCACAGTTCACCTGGGAAATATGGTCAATTTCATAAAAGCTTCCATTAGCTCGGACACCTGTTAATGTGTTCCAGTTTAGATCAGTGAAAGTCTGCGCAGGTAAATCAGAAAAGGAGACCGTCATACTGTCAATCTGGCTATTGCTTGCAGGTGCTCCAAAATGAACCGGGCCAGCCGAATGGGACAGGTAACTCGAACCGCCGTCCACCTCTCGATGCCAAGCAGATGCGCCTGAATAAAGCGTTAGTTTTTGTGCGTTTACAGGTAGTTCAACGGAAAGCCACCGGCCCTGATTGGTTGTTTCATTTCTAAGTAATGCAACATTTTCTGCACCAGTAAAATCCGTTTGCACCGCATTTATAGCCACATCAGGATAGCCATCAAGGTCGTAGTCTGCCACCGCAAGGCCACGCCCTATTGTAATCGCACTACTGAAGCCAGAAGCTTCTGATTCGTCGGAGAATGTTCCATCTCCATTATTATGGAAATAGGTCTGTGTCTCCGCCTCGTTTACTTCCTCGGCTACCTGACCATTGGCTACCACAAGGTCCAGAAATCCATCCAGGTCAAAATCGGTAAAGGAAGTTCCCCAGCTGGTCAACTCAGGCAATGCTACCCCTGCGGGGAAAGAGCTGAAGTTGAAGAAAACTCCTTCGTCAAAATTTTCGTAGAGTGGGTTTTCCCGAATGTTGGTTACGTAAAGATCAACATCCCCGTCGTTGTCATAATCTCCCTTGGCAATGCCCATTGCGTTGATGGTAGCGGCCGATCCGTTGTCGTCTGCTTTACGGGTAAACGAAGGAAAATCGTTTTGAAAAAAAGCATTAGGTTCGATTGCGTAACCGAAATCATTAGCTACGTAAAGGTCTGTGCGGCCGTCGTTATTGAAGTCCGAGAAAACAGCTCCGAGGCCACAACCATTGTCGTCCACTTGGAGCTGAGCAGCAACTTCGGTGAAATTGAAATCACCATCGTTCCGGTAGAGAAGATTCGGTAAGCCTCCGTCTTCTGGTAATTCTCCAACGAGGTAATTTGTAACGTAGATGTCCAGGTCTCCGTCCCCATCATAGTCTCCGGTGGTAGCTGAAGCACTAAAAGTTGCTTCTACGATTCCGGCGGATTGTGAAACATCTACAAACCTCCCTTCTCGGTTGTTTTTCAAGAGTCTATTTGGCGCACCTTTCATGGTGGTAATGAATAGGTCAGTAAATCCGTCATTATCAAAATCACCAGCCACTACCCCCATCGTGCCGGCGATGTTTAGAAGGCCAGCACTTTCGCTTGCGTCCGTAAACGTTCCGTCCCAATTGTTACGGAATAGCTTAGTCGCCTGGGTCCCGTTGGTTAACAAGAGATCTGGATAACGATCATTATTATAATCCAACCATGCTACCCCGCCAGCCATGATGATTGGATCAATAGCAACCCCTGAAACTCCGGCAAACTCTCCTACTTCCCGAAAGGACTGTCCGGACAATGCAGCCTGCATCAAGAGGCTAAACCAAAGGATTGTTGAGAAGAGTTTAATCATTGAGGGATACGTCTAGTGCCAATGACATAAAAGTGGCCCGGACCGAGTCCGGGCCACCGCGAACAAATCGAAAAGTAGTATTATGATTTAATTCAAAGAAGAAGGTAACTGGTAAGTGCCCCATTTTTGTTTAAAAAGCGGCTTCACCAAAGTGTTTATTCTAGAACCGGGAGAACGTGACGAAAAGGTTTAAGTCTGGCGTCGCGTTATGGTTGATAACAAAGTTTTCGATATCAGCAGGGTTCTCCAGAACAATAGAAATGCGGTTTACGCTATTCCGGTTGGGCTGGTTGGTAAGGGTCAAGGTTAGGCCATCAGGCGTAAGCGTACCCGCCATTCCATCAGTTACCACCTGTACATCGGTCACCGGATGGCTGAAAGTGATAACACTGCCTTCTGCGATGAAGAAGAATTCAGCACCAACCGCCTGGATGTCATCAAAACTAGCGCCTCCTTCAACGGAAGAAGTGATGGTGTAATCCGTATTGGGGTTTACCGCCTGAGCGAGGAAGCCATTGAATGGCGTAAACACATTATGGTTGTTATTACTCTGCCAGGCAAAGTTCGTACCTGTGTTTGCCCAGTTAAGCGTTCCTCCCGCGAGGGAGAATGAGGTGGTGATGTTACCTCCTGCATACACGATGTTTTCCCATTCAGGAGCACCGCCGTAGCGCATGTCCATGTCGATAGGGCCAAGAACCGCTTCATTGAAGAAGACAATATCACTGGAGCTGTAAGAAAGGTTGTAAGTCTCGCCTTCGACCATAGCTGAATTGTCAAAATCAATTCTTAGCACATGATCAGACCAGGAAGGTATCGAGGCTCCTGTTAGGGGAACCGAAGTTCCTCCCGACGAGGTAAGGCTCACGTTGTTTAGCCAAGAGGCATTAGGCGTTGCGTAAGCAGCAAGACCACGGATGAAAATAGCATTGGCTTCACGGCTCATGCCCACGCCTTGTGGGTCAAATACAGGTGGTGGCACTACCTTAATGAAGTTCTCCTTGGTCTCGGTGTCCTGGAAGCCTGTAGAACGGCGCGTAACTATTAATGTTACGTCATATTCTCCAAACTCATCGTAGCTAACAACTGGGTTGCTTTCCAGAATGGTATCCGGGTAGCCTTCAATCACCCACTGGTAAATTATCGCAGAATCAGCTTCGGTTAGCATTCCTGGAATTTCTCCGACACCTTGAGTTAGGTTTCTGAGCGTAACGGGGTTTCCGGGTGTCTGTTCTGGAGGGTCGGCTGTGAAATCCGCAACAACCTGAGGAACTACAGTAATCTCCAAGCGACGGCGCTCTGAGGAGCCATCGGCAAAAGTTGTAGTCACAAAAGTCAGGTAGTCACCGTCAGTATCGTAAGTAACGGTAGGCATTGCGTCCGTTGAAGTAGCAGGGTTACCGCCTTCAAACATCCATTCTCTGCCTGAAGCGTTATTGGACGAATCCTGGTAAGTAATGGTTTCTCCCGCATTGATAAGGCGGGCGTCAGCGTTGATGAAGAAGTCCACAGGGCGGAAGTCCGCGAAGTCATCATCTTCAGGTTGACAAGCAGTGAACAGAGCGGTAGCGGCGAGGCAAAGTACTACTAGTCTGCCTAAGTTGTTGAAAAAAGGTGATTTCATATTAAAGCTATGAGTGGTAATTAACGAGAGCCAAATCAGTCATTCATATGACCTGTGTTGGCTTGCATGATTGGTGTAAATATCCCATCAATCCCCGCCTTGTGAGGCAACGGATGTTTAAAACCAGAACACATATGGATTTAAAGCCAGTAAACTCACCTATTTTATGTGTTTTTCCCGGTTTTAGGCGGGGCCGCAGGTGCAAAAGATCGGTTTGCCATTACCACTATATCTCACCTTAGTAAGTCAAAAGCTGAAGCGGGCCTTCATTGTTGGCGACAATAATGCCACGGTCACCTCCTTTCCCCAATCGAATAGGGTAAAGTCCCTTAACATTGCCCGGTAAAAATAATCCAGATGCCTCGGCAGAGAGTACTTTGAAACCTATCTTGCTGTTGCCACTTCTGCCAAGCATCACTGTTCCTACCCCAGCATCCGCGCGGGTAGTCTCTATCTCCACCTCGTATTTATTTCCGGCCGTAATTAGGTCCTGGACTCCATCCCCGTCTAGGTCGTCAACTAAAATACCGTTCATCACGGAAAATTGACTTTCCAGTGGTAGACGGTGTAGTACCAATTGGCCATCCTTATTTTCCAGCCAGCTATTGGCGAATTCATTTACTTCGTAGCGAATCGCATCGGGTTTTTCAAGGTCAATAATATCCGCTAGTTCAGCTGCTGCGAAAGCATTGTAGGTTGGGAATTTATCCGCAATACCAGGAACCTGCTGACTAGAACATTCCCGTCCTCTTATCGGGACCAATTCGTCCCCGTTTTCCTTCGCCAGGAATATGTCATTACTTCCGTTTTGGTCAAAATCTGAGGCAAAGACGTAGAAAGGCTTCTCCGCAGACGCACGGAATTTATAATTTAAACCGAGGTTGCCAAGTACATAGTCCTCATCTCCGTCTCCGTCTAAATCTGCACTGGTAATCTTATTCCACCAGCCTTTAGTGTTTTGTAGCCCAAAATCATCTCCTACGTTTTGGTAAGCATTGCCCTTTTTACTGAATACGGTTATCGGCATCCATTCACCTACCAAAATAAGTTCGGCATTTCCATCAGCATCAAGGTCACTCCAGGAAGCAGAGGAGACCATACCGATATTTTCTAGTCCGGGAGCCAATGTTTTAGTGACGTTTCGGAAATTACCTCCATCGTTTTCGAGAAGATAGCTTTCTGGAACTGCGGGATAACGTGCGGGCACTACCCTACCCCCGACAAAGAGATCAAGGTCTCCGTCCCCATCCATATCATGAGGCACTACACAGGCTCCACTACTGAGAATCGTTGGTAAAAGCGAAGATTTGGAAAAACCTCCCTTACCATCGTTCAGGTAAAGACGGTCTTGAAACTTTGGAGATGCTTCCGGGAATTCACTGCCGCCGCTTACAACGTAAAGGTCTTGATCGCCGTCACCATCCGCATCAAAAAAGGCTGCTGCAGTGTCTTCATGACCTGCATCTTCTTTCGTGAATGCATCAGCGCCTTCGGAGAATTTCCCGTCTTTTCCTTGCCGGTATATCGTTCCTGGAATCCGCTTTGCCCCACCTACATAGAAGTCGTCCAGTCCGTCGCCATCTACATCACCAATAGCAATAGCTGGCCCGGATTTACTGTGCGCGTGCGGCAGCAATACCTGGCTTGCATAATCATCAAAGTCGTTTTCTTCCTGGACAAAGGTTTTTGCAAAAAATGTACTCGTTACATCCCGAAATAAAGTGGTTATTGGAACTGGAGGAGACATTCTTGCTTCAGCGTCTTTATAGTCAATACTGACCAGCTGCTTTGTTGGAGGGTTTTCCAGAACAGATTCCTTTCCTCCTGGCCATACAACCCTTACGTTCTTTACCGCTCCTAAATCACCTAGTCCGAAATGTGCAATAGCTTCAACAGAAGATAGGTAGCCACGAACTGTTTTCATGTACTGTACCTGCTCCCCGTTTGCTTGGGTAAGTATAATTTTTGCCCCGATCCCAAAGGAATTGCCCTTTGGCCCTTGCAAGCGAACCCGTAAACTCTCATTCCCTTCCGCCTTGTTTCGGTAAATAAAAGCCTCTTCTTCAAGGTTGTTAATGACCAGATCTAGATCACCGTCGTTGTCCAGGTCACCATAGGCAGCGCCATTAGAGAACGATTTTTCTGGTAATCCCCAGGCTGTTGCTGCATTACTGAAAACAAGGTCTCCAGAATCGTCGTACAGATAGTTTTGCAGAGGGACGGAATTGAACATATCAATAACAGCCCGAGCATTTTCTTCATTATTTCTTCTTCTTCGCTCCTTGCTCTGCATGTATTCCCGAAACTGGATATTTCCATCTTTATCAGCCACATCCCGGCGATAACCATTCGTAATGAAAATTTCTTTCCGGGCATCGTTGTCAAAGTCTGCCCCAAGTACCGACCAACTCCAGTCCGATTTTGCTATCCCGGACAGTTGACTGATTTCACTGAAAAAGCCATTGCCGCGGTTCAATTGTAAGCTATTGTGCATGTATTGATCGTGGAAGCCACTCGCCATGATTTTCCGGTACTGGTCTACGTTCATGCTGGCCATCGTCGTCTTAGAGCGGACGTAATCTTCAGGAGACATATCGAGCTGTAACAAATCTTCGAATCCATCATTATTGATGTCCGTTGCGTCAATACCCATTCCGTAAAAACTGGTGTGGTTGGTATACTGTTCTATCCGTTCAAGAAAAGTCCCATCTCCTTGATTTTCATAGAGATAGTCGTTTTCCAGGTAATCATTTGATACAAGGATATCGGTAAATCCGTCATTGTTGACGTCAGCGGTAACGAGACCTAATCCGTAGCCAAAATTTTGGGTAATACCAGCAGCTTCCGTTACACGGGTAAAACTTTTACCGTCGTTTCGGTAAAGCTGATCGCTGAACGTGGGGTCTTGTTTGTCTTTAGCTTTAAGTACTTCGGTAAAGGGTAAAAAGAACCGATCTGGTCGATTGGTCACATAGACATCCAGGTCATTGTCATTGTCCATATCAAAGAAAACAGCTTGCAGAGAGTAGCCGGTATCTGCCAACCCGAACTCTTCAGCAGCTTCTCTGAAGTTACCTTCTCCGTTGTTCAGGTAAAGCCTATTTGCACGGTTTTCAGCGGAGCTTTCCTCGGCGGAGCCGCCGCGACAAACGTAAATATCAAGCATGCCGTCCCCGTTTACATCGGCCATTACGACTCCATTATCCCACCCCCCAGAGCCGCCAACCCCTGCTTGCTCGGTAATATCTTCGAAGGTCATGTCGCCGGTATTACGGTACAATTTATTGCCTTCTTCGTTAGCGGTAAAGTAAATGTCTTGAAGGCCATCATCATCAATATCACCAATGGCTACTCCCCCACCGTTGTAAACGTATTGAAAGCGAGCGAAGAAGTTTTTGAAGTTTTCTTCTACATGGTTTTTAAAAGTGACCTTACTCGTGGCAGAAGGTACCCGCTCAAAAATGACCGGTCCCGTGTTGACTTGGGTTAAAGAGCTGTTGTTTTCCTCATTAGTACAGGAGACAACCAAAATAGAAAGTAACAGGAATGATAGTAAATAACGCATGTAGATGAATTGATAATCTGTATTTAGTGGCTTCGAGACAAGTAAGAAAGGTTGAGTCTTGATTAGGCGCGGCCGCAGGTGCAAAGAATGGTTCGGAGAGGGTCTCTTCCTTAAGAAATGTCGACGAATTTTCTAAAAGCTTTCTTTGCACCTGCGTGCGCGCCAGAAGTTTAATGTTCAGTACATACTACTCATCATTTGCATCACCCAGATTAGCATTTGAGATGAAATAAGAACCCCGGCAAATAACGGGTATTTGCCGGGGATTCTAACAATAAAGTGTACTCCATTTAAAGAGACAGAAATTGGCTTACCAGCCTGGGTTCTGCTCTAACAATGGGCCTAGATCAAGGGCTCTCTGAGGAATAGGCCAGAATATTTCGTGCTCCTGCGCATCAGGTTGGCCGGGCCAAACTGCAGTTTGCGGCGCAATGGTATTCATTCTGTTAATCAAAGTACCCCAACGGACCAAGTCGCCCTTACGGTGTCCTTCAAACGCGAGTTCCCGGTAACATTCCTGATCCATTTCAGCCATGAAATCATCTAACGAGATGCCTAGCTCCAAGGGAGGCGAAGTTGTTTCGGGGTTAGCACCGGCACGGGCACGGGCACGTACCTGGTTGAAGGCATCAAGTGCCTCTTGGGTTACCTGACCAGCGGCCATAGAATGTGCTTCGGCAAAACGCAGCAGGACACCGGCGTAACGAATGTAGGGGTAGTCAAAAGGAGTATCGTTACCCCAAGCTTGGCCAGCAGGCTTCTGCCACTTCCACGGGCGGAACTGGTTAGGGCCTTTAGTACTGTCAATTGCGTTCGGAGCGTCGCCATAGGCGATCGTTACTCTACGACGCTGATCAAAACGATCATAAGCGAGTTCGAGGTCATAAGCAGACCATGCAGTACCCCAGCCTCCGCCATTGTTCAAAGAGCCACCTGGGCCCATGAAGCTACCAAGGTTAGATTGCTGAGAGTTGTCAATAGTCTGACCAGGAGAGTCGTGCTCGACAACCCAAACCATTTCACTGTTTAACTCATTTTCGTAGTCGAAAACCTGCTGGAAATCATCAAGTAGTGCGTACTCACCACTGTTGATAACTTCTGCATACTGCTCTGCGGCCAGGGCATACTTATCAGTCTGGTTAAGTGGTATACCTGCCATCTGAAGGTAAACTTTACCAAGAAGAGCTTGAACAGCCCCCTTAGATAATTGCCCGGATGCACCAAAGACTTCCAGGTCTGGAATAGCGCTGGTAAGGTCACTGATGACCTGAGCGTATACTTCTTCCGGTTCAGATTGTTCGAATACCAGATCATTGAGGTCTACGCGCTCTTCAGTTACCAATACTACCCGGTTGTAGATCCGGACCATATTGAAGTAGAAGCTTCCACGTAATGCTTTTGCTTCAGCTAAAACACGCGCTTTATCTTCAGCGTTTATCTTATCCTCGGTCATCATTGAAACCCGGTTGATTACCGTGTTAGCTCGGTTAATCTCTTGGTAATGACGCTGGTAAACGTTGTAGAATACATCAATACTAGGAGTTGCAGAGAACAAGAATAATGTTCTGCGGCCTGGTGGCGTCCATGGTGGAACGATGATTTCGTCGGCACCGTGCATACCCCAAAGGATGCCTACGCCGGCGTCTCCACCAGAGTAGCCTTGAATGCGCTGCTGGCCTGCATAAAGGCCGTTGAGTGCGATTTGTGCATCGCTGGAGTTCCGGTAGAAATTAACCGGAGAGAGAAAGTTAGTTGGAGATTCCGTCAGCAGGTCATCATCACAAGAAGGGACAAGAACCATTAGGGGAAGCAACAACAAACAGAGGAGTTTTAATTTGTCTTGCATGAATAATTAATTGAAGGTTCCCGTCCCGGTGGCAAGGCCACCAGAACGGGAGTGATAGTTTTAGATTATTAGAACGTTACGCTCAAACCAGCTCGGAACGTGCGCTGGCGAGGGTAACTATCGTTGTCAACACCAGGGGTAAGTGGGTTGTTACCGATACTTACTTCAGGGTCGTAACCAGAGTAATTGGTGAGGATGAATGCATTGTCAATGGCTGCAAAGACACGTGCACTCTTTGTTGTAAGGAATCCTCGTGGCAGACGGTAACCAAAGGTAACATTTGCCAGGCGAATAAAGGAACCGTCTTCGATATATTGATCAATTAGTTCGCGGTTAACACCACCATCCGTGGTACCCCAAATGCCGGGGAAGTCAGAATCAGGGTCATCAAGCGTCCAACGATCACGAACAAGGCCAAGTTTGTTGTACGTTGCAATTGCCTGTGCGGTACCAGTAGTGATGTTATTGTTGTACACCTCATTACCAGAAGAGAACTGGAAGAGGAAAGTGAGATCGAAGTTTTTATACTTGAAGTCATTGGTAATACCACCATACCAGTCTGGCTGGGCAGAACCAAGGATCGTACGGTCAGTTTCATCCACTACACCGTCTGGCACGAGAACACGGTTACCGTTTTCATCGAGACTCGCAATATCCTTCAGCTTGATCATACCTGGGCGGTACTGACCTACACCACGGCGGGTCACAGAGCCTTCTCTTAATTCGTAGAAGTTGTCCCAGAACTGTCCGTTTTCATCGTTACGGATGAGATCAGCAGCTTCTTCGTTGGACAGACCATCGAAAACAGGGAAATCACTGTAGTTGTAGATACCATCGGTAATCAAACCATAGAAACTACCAACGGGGTCTCCTACCTGAGCGATAAAGTCCTGGAGGTTAGGACCGGGAGAGTTGGCAAGAATTGACATGGCATCACCAATATCTAATACTTTGTTTCTGTTTTGCGATGCATTGACCCGGATACTCCAGCGGAAATCACCCTTGTCTACCGGAGTAGCATTAAGCGATAGTTCGATTCCTCGGTTTTCTACTTCACCAAAGTTTTGCAGCGCTCTATCAAAGCCTGATTCAGAAGGAAGCGGAACTTGTAACAGCAGGTCGGTGGTGTTCTTAATGTAGTAATCTACATCAAAAGACAATCGATTGTCAAATAAGCCCAGTTCGAAACCAACATCAGACTGTGTAGTTGTTTCCCAGGTAAGACCTTGGTTACCAAGTCGATTTACACGAGCACCAGAGGCAAGCTCTCCGTTGATCACAGCACGGGTTGGCTCGTAAGAACCAAGGGACTGATACTCACCGATAGAATTATTACCAGAGACACCGTAAGTGGCCCGTAGTTTCAAATTGCTGATCAGTTTACTGTCCGCCAGGAATGGTTCCTGACTTACCCGCCAGCTAACTGCAGCAGAAGGGAAGAAGCCCCACTTATTGCCTTCCGCAAAACGGCTGGAGCCATCGGCCCGCGCACTTACCGTAAAGAGGTACTTGTCGTTCAGCGTGTAATTAATTCTACCGAGCCAGGAACGTAGTCCTCGTTCAGACTTGCCAGATCGGGTAACGTTGGTGATACCCGCAGAAGCGAGGTTATCAATATCAACACCGGGAAGTGCAAAATCTTGCGAAGAGGTGTTCAACGAACGATTCGTCGCTCCCTGCTGGGTGTAACCTGCAACAGCATTGATACCGTGGATACCAATTTTATTGCGGTAAGACACTGTATTTTCATTCAACCATCCGTAACCACGGAATAAACCGGTAAAGGCAATACCACCTAGCTGACGAGACCATCCAAAATCACTTGGGTACACTCCTTCGTTATTGGCGTTGTAGTAGTTTCCGCCGAAGGAGGACTTTACGGTAATGTGGTCATTAAAGTTGTACTGTAGGTAAGCATTACCGAAGCCATTAACGGTGTTACCGAAGTTGTGGGTACGAGCAATTTGTGCTTCGGGGTTAAAAGCAGCGCCGTCACGTACACTAATCAAAACTCCGTTCTCATCGTATTCCGCATCATCATAGCGGATACGTCCTTGAACAGGGGTGAAAAGAATAGCTTGCGTGAGTACACTAGCTTGTGCCGAACCACCAGCGTTACCACCAGCGGTAACTGGGCCACCCCGGTCAATGAATCCAGCATTAATATTAATTCCTGCATGGAGGTTGTTGGCCAACTCCTGAACAACATTAATATTTGAGGAATAACGCTTGTAGAAAGAGCCATTCAGAATACCGCGGTCATCACTGTAGCCAAAGGAAGCATTGTAGCGGGTACGCTGGCTGCCACCGTTGATATTTAGGTTGTGGCGCATATTGGTAGATTCCTGGAATACTTTTTCCCGCCAGTTGGTTACAACAAGTCCACTGTTAGGGTCACCAAGATCAAGGTCGTTACCGAAGTCGTCACGGTAGGCCAAGTCACGCTGTCCGAAGTCTACAATACCGTAGGTGTGGTATTCATTCCAAAAATCTACATACTCCTGAGGAGAGAGGATGTCGATGGTACGAGAAAGAACACCTACACCAACAGAGTTGCTGTAGGTCAGTTGTGCTTTACCCTCTTTACCTTTCTTGGTCGTAATCAAAATTACACCGTTGGCGCCACGACTACCATAAATGGCAGTAGAAGAAGCGTCCTTCAGGATTTCAATAGACTCAATATCTTCGGGGTTAATACTAGACAACGGACTTTCAGACTGAGAGCCTGGCCCTGCATTCGTAGCAGACGCAGATCCGATCAGAGGGAAACCATCAATAACGTAGAGGGGGTCACTGGTTTGGGTAATCGAAGTACCTCCACGAATTTTAATTTTAGCGGAAGCGCCAGGGCCACCCTGTGAAGTAGTGACTTGTACACCCGCTGCTTGCGCAGAAAGACCTTTTTCGAAGTTAACGGATTGAACACGGGTAAGATCTTCACCCTTAACCGAAGAAACAGATCCGGTCAAGTCTTTCTTGTCTACATAACCGTAGCCAATTACAACCACTTCGTCCAGTGTCTCGGCATCCGTTTCCATTGTTAAATCAATCACCGAACGGTTGTTGATGGCTACCTCTTGAGTTTTGTATCCGGTATAAGAAAGTACTAGAATACTTGAGCCACTTGGCGCAGTGAGTTCATATTTACCGTCAAAGTCAGAAACTGTACCGGTGCTCAGGTCGTCTTTTACCCGAATCGTAACTCCGATAAGCGGATCTCCATCATCGGATACAACGGTGCCCTTTACGGCCAACTGTCCGTAAACAGTACTGCTCATAGCGCAAAACAGAAGAGGAAGAATGAGCCCTGCTGCTAAACGATGAAACATTAATTGAAAGGAGTTTTTTAGCATGATAAACTAGTTGAGTGTGAGGTGGTAAGCGACCTCAAGTATGGGTGCCCACGTGAATAAGTCCCTGAGGACACGACAAAAGTGACAATTGGCCTTTTGTCGAGACACTACTCATGATTTATATGCTAGCACAAATGGTTTAATGCGATTGAAAAGCACTTTTTTACCGCTCAATCTCGTTTTTCAGTCTTTTTGAAAGTAAAATTGTAACTGAGGCTTACGATCGGGCTTCCAAATATGGAAAGCTTATAGCTGGCAAGGGGGCTGTCCTGGAAAACTTCTTCGTCTCCAGCGCCAAGTCTTGGCTGGTAATAAACGTTTATGGCATTTCTCCTACCGTATAAATTGTAGATCGTCAGGGTCCATTCTCCGGCCCAGCGGCGCTTTTTCATGCTCATGTTGTAAACCGTCCAGCTAAAATCCAACCGGTGGTAAGCAGGCATTCGAGCATTATTCCTTTCCAGAAACAACGGAATAACACTTGAGCCTATCTCGACAACACCATTCGGCTCCGTAAACGGTCGATTACTTTGTGCAACCAGGGTAAAACCTACCCGGTTATTCTTACCGTCATCAAAGTTCAGTGTACCATTGAAAGCATGTGGTTGATCAAAATATCCATTGTACCAGTCTCCTCCATTAATAGACGTAGTAAAGCTTTGACCCGCCACCTGGTTACGGACCCTGGCGTAAGTGTAATTCGCACCAAAGGTGAGGTCTCCCTTTGTTTCCCGAACACCAAGCTCTATACCATAAGCAAGACCCCTCCCCTGGAGTAATTGCGTTTCAACACTAGGGTTAAGGAAAAAGTCTGCTCCAGCCTTATACTCTAGTAGATTGCTGATTTTCCTGTGGTAACCTTCTATGCTAAACTCATATCGTCCTCTTTCACCCGCCGTCGCGTAGAGCCCTGCACTAAACAAACGCGCTTTTTGTGGCCGGAGGTGATTGTCCGAAACCTTCCAGCGGCTGGTAGGCAAAGGAGTAGTAGCATTGTAAATGTTTTGCAGGTATTGCCGCGTAATGGCGAAAGCTGTTTTGAATCTTAAGTTTTCGTAAAGACGGAGACTTAAGCCTAAACGGGGCTCAAAGCCACCATAAGTCTGCATTTGTTGGCCGGCTTGAAATTCAACAGTGCCCGTTTGTGTATCCTCTCTTAATTCTTCGCCAGAGCTGTATATGCGCTGAGTCCCAGCACCAAATTGTGCATAATGAGTATAGCGTAAACCTGCCGAAAGCGTTGCTCTATCGTTGATCTTCCATTCTTCTTCAGCATATAGGCTCAGTTCTCCCGCTTGTTCTCCGTCTAATTCCTGAAAACGAATTGCGGATGAACTTCCAGGTGATAACCGTCCTGGAGAAAGGGCGTAATGAATGGCTTGCCCTCCTATACTAAAATGGTGAGGGCCAACTTGGTGATCCAAAGTAATGCGGGCCTCAGTTTGGACAATTCGGGAGTCAAACTCAACAACATTATCTGTTTCAAATTCAGGGAAAAGGAGTTTAGGGACGTGGTTGGCACGAATTACCTTACTGACCAGACTCGTATTATCACCCAAAAGGCGCAGCCATTCAGCAGTGCCATTTAGGGTTAGGTAATCGTACTGATTACTTTCTGCGATTATGCCGTTGAATTTAGATAGCAAGTCAATTTGGTAAAAATCTTTACTGTAAAAACCAGTAAGGGTAAACACATCTTTACTGTTGGGTGTCCACCTAAGCTTAACCGTAGCGTCACTAAACCGGCTCCGGTTATTTTTCAAGCGTTCGGTCAATTGCAGCAGGAAATCATTTACACCAATTCGGCCAGCAGCCAACAGTTGCCATCGCTTATCCTTACTAAGCGGGGTCTCTATAGCAAGACGGCTAGATACCAACCCTACCCCACCCCGAAGGGTCATATGGTCAGCCTGAGGTACTTTGTTACGAACATCCATCACTGAAGATATACGGCCTCCGTAACGAGCTGGAATGTTCCCCCGGTACAGGTTTACGGATCGAACAGCATCTGGCGTAAAAACCGAAAACAAACCAAACAAATGAGTAGGTGTGAAAACCGGAGCATCATCGAGTAATAGAAGATTTTGATCCAGTGTCCCTCCTCTAACACTAAGTCCATTGCTCGCCTCACCGGCAGAACTTACCCCAGACATTTGTTGTAGCCCCCGAAAAATATCTATCTCTCCCAGAGCCACTGGCAATACCTTGATCGCTTCAATATTAAGGCGTTCTACTCCCATCACTGCTCTTTCCAAACGGGTGCGTGCATCGTTGGTGGTAACCGTTACAGAATTGAGTATTTGGGCGGCGGGGCGCAGGTTCAAGGTAAGTTGAAGGGCATCGCTCAGGTTTATACTACTTGTGTCCTGATCGTAGCCAATGGACGAACTTACAAGGCTGTATTGCCCGGGCACAAGTACTGTTTCCCAACGGCCGCTTGCATCGGTAATTCCTCCCTTAGTTGTCCCCATTACCTGAACGGAGGCAAACTCGAGCGGTTTGTTTGTAGTCGCATCCAACACGGTGACCTCTAGCCGGAAGCTTTGTCCCGTCAGGCCTATAGATTGAAATAAAATAAAAACAGCCACTAAGCATTTAATATTCATACTGTTTATTTTCAATGGGCAAGAAAAGACTCGTCCGAGAATACGGAAATTAAAAACTCATACTGTAAATTGATACTATTGTCCCCACCCCTCTGGCTGGATACTCGTTCGGTCCGGTGCATCGCAGGGAGCTGCCGGTGGGCATCCTAGCGGGATCATAGTACAGTCTGGAACACCTGGCTCTTCTACAAATTCGGTCCGGTCGGGCAACGGCTGGCCTTCAACGTCAGCCCGGTCAAAATATAACCTACTGGTAGCTTCTGAGCTTGCGCCGACAAAACCAAGAACGTTGATATTGTCCTCTTCTGATCCGGGGTCGACTATTCTCAGATTGCCAACCAATGGTGCGGGAATAGTGGCGTTGAGGCTCCCACCGTCCTGGCTCAGGTTTTTGATTAAGTTCAGGTAGGTGTGGCGTGCCTTGGAGATGGACCTCAATTGCGCCTCAAACAATAATCCACCGGTTTGTCGGGTGTGGTCTATCCGGGCTGCTTCAAGACGGGATATTGCGCCTCCGTCCGAGAACTCATCACTTATAAAGATCTCATCATCTCCTTCCGTAATTTTATAACAAATGGTATCGCAAGGGTAATCCCAAGTATCGCGGTTACGATTGTCCGGGATGCATTCTCCGTCTCGATATCGCCCAAATTGACAACTAGCGCAAGTGCGGGTAGTTTCCCATTTCCGGTAGGTTACCCGGTAATAGTTTTCTTGGTTTATGGGGTCATTAAAAGATAGGTAATACTTAAAAGCGGGAACAAAACGAGAAATTGCTGGACGAAAATAACTTTCAGCTTCAAACTCTACCGTTAGGTCGGTTACAGGAACCGGAGGGGGAACTGTTTCAGGTCGGGATTCGATAAGCCGTCCCGAAGCGGTTGAAATCCTAAGGAAATGAACTGAACCAACAGCAGCAACAAAACCTGGTGGTGGTTTATACTGACCAGGAATTGATTCTTCTTGCCACTGCGTCTCAACACCATTTTCAGCAACCGAAACTACGCGTAAAGATTGCTGAGGTTGAACACTGTAGCGTACATCGTCTGGAATCCAGCGTTGAACAACTACCTGACTTCTCCCCGCCAAGTTTAAAATGTCTCCTTCAATTAAAAGAAATTCTGTATCGTTCCGTAATGCTGGAACCAAAGGATCAATGCAAGCAGACATTACTAAGGCCAGCAAGGTTAAAATTAGGACTCTTGGCCTCATATAGTTCAGGTTACCTGTTTTTTGTAAAAGAAAAATCAAAGCGTTCTCCTTCCCCCGTAATCACCCCAAAGTATTTACCATTTGGCAAATCAAAAACGGGGAAATCACTCGGAATAAAACCTAGCCTCCGAGGTGTCATCACCTCCTTTCCGTCAGCATTAAATATTTGTAAGACAAAATTACCTGAAATAAGCTTGTCGCAGTCAAACTTGATGCGTACCCATTCGTCAATACTGGCTACCGGATTAGGGAACGGAACGATTTTGCAATTTTCAATCGGAACACGGGTAGGAACCCGATCATCTACCTGATCCATCAGCGCAAAGCATTGGCTTCGACTCACGACTTTGATTTCTGGAATATCTGTAGCGCGGAAAGCTTCCAGATTCAGACCTCCTTCGCCTTCAAGGAAATAGCTCCAGCTTTCGGTAAAGCCCCGGTCCGGTCCGAGGTAACCATAAAGCGTAGCTGGAAGATCTCGTCCTAACCATTCTGGCAGGTTCATTTTTGCTACGGAGATTGGAACACCGTCAACGATCTCCTCTTCAACGGAGGAAACCTCGAAAGGCTCGTTATACATCCAGGTTGTCGTCTCCTCCCCTACTTCATAGCTCTCTTTGAAAAGGAAGGACTGAATTCTTATCAACGGATCATAGTAGAAAATAGAATCACCAGATTGTTGAAATAGGAGCTTGGACGAGTAAAAAGTTTCCTCTAGCCCACTAGGGGTAAAGCCTTTTGCCAACATACTGAACACCTTGGTTGCCCGGCCTGCAACAACCGAATCGCGCTCATAACGAACGTGTAGATAGCCTATGGTTTCACCCTCGCCATCGTATCCGTTAAAACACCATTCTGCGCCAGAAGGCGCAAAACGTTCTTGCGCCAGTAGACTGCCAACACAAGGTGCTAGCAAGAAAAGAAGATAAAATAATTTACAATGCATCGTAGGCACAATATCGCCCAAAGAGAGAGAATTTCCTATTTCTCCACGTTTGGCCTGTAAATCAATTTCCCCAAAAACTACCACAAACGTTTTTTCAGTTTACGAGAAGGCTACTATTGCGCAGGTCAACCAATATCTACTCTGCTAACCTCGTAACCTTGCTTTTGCCTTTTCACCTTGCACCTGCGTCCGCGCCCGAACGATTTTCTATCCGCAATAGGAGAGCCTAAAATGGCACCAAACTGCTACCGAAGGGTTTGTCAAAACGAAATTTGGCTTGCTATCTTCACAGTGGAGTGTTTCCCGTACCTACCTAATTAACTTTTGTCATCGTGACGTAATAGGCCCCACGTTCAACTCCTTTTTCATCTTCTATCCAAGTGTATAGGTCCGTAGGCCCAACGGGAAGCTCTGCTTCAAACTCGAAGAAATCATCCGTCGAATTTGTATTTGATTTAAGTTCCTCACCTCCTATGGTGCAGCGCACAGATACTGGCATAATTATTTCACCTGGCAAATAAGCAGTTCCGTTAGGGATTTCATCGCCCACCGGTGCTATTGTTTTAAATCCAAGTTGAGCTTCTGGCGGATAGCGGTATAGTCGTACTCGGTAATTTCCTGGCTTTGCTACCTCAAGTGCCCACCAACCATTATCTACCCGGCCACCACGAATAAACTTTTGGTTCCATGGTGGCGGGTTGTTTGTATGCCAGTCGTGGGCAGTAAGAACGGATTCAGGTTCTGCATCATCGCCAATGATGATGCGGTGCATAACCTTAAGGTCTTCAGTCATACTTGTCCACCAACTTTCGTAGGCTTCGTTCATAGCAACGACTCTTGCCTGGTGCTGACCGGCGATGTTTTCTCGTTGGCCGGGGTCTTCGGCCAGGTTGTACAGCTCTTTTCCGTTCATCAGCCGCCATTTCCCTTGCATTACGCAGCTTTGTTTTCCCTTTACCGGTAAGTCTTCCCGCTGGGTATCAACCACCCGATATCGATCTATCAATCCGGCTTGCTTGCCGGTAGTAATGAGTGGAAGAAGACTCTCTCCGTCTAGCCCATCCGCCGTTTCTATCTTTCCGCCCACATAATCCACCAGGGTAGGCATTACATCTGTATAGGCGGTGAGTTCATCATAAACGTCTGCTTTAATTCCACTCTTTGACGGGAACTTCAAAAAGAAAGGTACCCGATGACCTCCTTCGTATTCATGAACCTTCCGCCCCCGCATTCCAGCATTAAAACCCTTTTTAACGTGCAGGTCCTTATCGAATGCAGCTCCGGAGGAGGTACCGTTGTCCGTCATGAAAATAACAAGCGTGTTCTCGTCAAGACCAGAGGTTTTGAGCATTTCCATCAACTTACCTACGTTGTCGTCTACATTCGCGATCATCCCGTAAAATTCAGGGTTTGTAATGTCAGGGTTATCCCGGTAGGGAGTGACGTGTTTCTCCTCTATGTGGTAAGGCCCATGCGGTGCGTTGGTAGCGATGTAGGCAAAGAAAGGTGTGTTTTCTTTGCCTTTTTTCTCAATGAATTTCAGCCCTTCCCGAAACCAAACATCGGTACAGTATCCTTCGTATTTTTCCGGTTTTCCGTTATGAAAATAGGTGTCATCAAAGTAATCGTTGTTCCAGTAGTCGGGCGTCTGCCCTACCCCTCCGCCGCCGTGAATCACGACTTCATCAAATCCTCGATCCTGCGGCCGGAAGGGGTAATTGTCGCCCAGGTGCCACTTGCCAAAAATACCGGTTGCATAGCCTTCTTCCTTCAGTTCATCAGCTAGCGTAACAAAGCGTGCACCAAGCATTGACCGGCCGCCAATGGTGTGCCAGGCACCAGCTCGGTTACAATTTACACCAGCCATAAGCCCTGCCCGAGTAGGCGCACAGGTGGTGGCCACATGAAAATTGGTAAAGCGGACACTCTGGTCATGCAGAGCATCAAGATTGGGCGTTTTTAACCAGGGATTCCCGTGGGCACCAAGGTCTCCGTAGCCCTGATCGTCCGTAAGGATGAAGATAATATTAGGTGATCTGTCTGCTACCGGCATCTCTTTTTCAGAGGAGGGGTTACAAGTGCAGAAGAAGACAAAAAGCAGCAGAGGAAGAAATCTCGACATTAAGTATAATTTCAGTTTAAGCAAGGAGATCCTTGACCGTATGGCCGTGAACATCGGTAAGCCGGTAGCGCCGCCCTTGGTGTTTAAAGGTAAGGCGTTCGTGGTCTACACCGAAGAGGTGCATGATGGTTGCGTGAAAATCGTGAACGTGGACGGGGTCCTTCACGATGTTGTAGCTCAGGTCATCGGTCTCTCCGTAGGTGAAGCCGGGCTTCACGCCACCACCAGCCATCCACATGGTGAAACAACGAGGATGATGATCACGCCCGTAATTTGTCTTAGTGAGTTTCCCCTGAGAGTAAACCGTTCGTCCAAATTCTCCTCCCCAGATCACGAGGGTGTCTTCTAATAAGCCACGCTGCTTCAGGTCGGTTACCAGCGCTGCGGAAGCCTGATCGGTATTCTTGCATTGGGCTTTGATGCCTCCCGGCAAGTAAACGTGCTGGTCCCAGCCACGGTGGTAAAGTGCAACGTAACGAACATCTTTTTCCAGTAGCTTTCGGGCCAATAGGCAGTTGGCAGCAAAGGTGCCGGGGTCGCGGCTGTCTTTTCCATACAGTTCGAATACGGAGTCCGGTTCATCACTCATATCTGCCATTTCAGGGACCGAGCTTTGCATCCGGTAAGCCATCTCGTACTGCGCGATGCGGGCATCGATTTCGGGGTCTCCGTAAGCAGATTTTTGTACACCGTTGAGCTCCTTTAAATAGCCTAACATTCTGCTACGATCTTTGCCATCGTAGCCATCCGGATCATTGAGGTATAAAACTGGGTCTTTGCCAGAAGTGAATTGTACACCCTGGTGCTCAGCTGGTAAAAAGCCATTACCCCAAAGACGGGCGTAAAGTGGCTGCCCTCCTGAATTTTTCGATTGAAGGACTACGAAGGTAGGCAGGTTGTTATTCAAAGATCCAAGGCCGTAGCTCATCCAAGAGCCGATGCTTGGCCGGCCGGGCAACTGGTGTCCGGTATGAAAAAAAGTAATGGCCGGATCGTGGTTGATCTGTTCGGTATAAAGAGACTTTACGAAGCACAGATCATCAACGATCTTTGCCGTATGGGGCATCAATTCACTTACCCACGCGCCTGATTTACCGTACCGTTTAAAATCATACAATGATGGCGCAATAGGTAAGCTAGACTGGTTTGCGCTCATTCCCGTCAGGCGTTGGCCTTTACGGAACGAGTCGGGTAAGTCTTGCCCAAACATCTCTCTAAGCTTAGGCTTGTAATCAAAGGTTTCCAGTTGTGAAGGTCCACCACTCTGGAAGAGAAAAACAATGCGCTTTGCCCTTGGCGCAAAATGAGGCAAGCCAGGAATTGCCGCTATCATTTGCTCCTGAGTTTCAGCCTTCATTAAATTGCTAAGGGCTAAAGCACCTATACCAAGGCTTGCTTTGGTAAGAAAGTTTCGACGGTCCATTTTCTGCTGAACCTTGAATAGATCGTGCATAGTTTCATTTTTTTGGAGTAAGAAGACTGGGGGCGCAAACGCAGGTGCAAAGTAAGTTTTACCGTCCGTGTCTACGCTTCACCGCTTGGTAATCACTGCGTCTGAATTGATCATCACGCTAGCCAAAACGGCATCAGCAGCTACTTCGATAGGGTTTAATGAAGCGTCTGCTCGGGTATAGCCTGCTGAGAGCCAACCATTCGCTTTTCCCGGTTGATCGGTAAAAACTTCAAGTTCCTTTTTACGAACTTGTTGGAGCAAATCAATTTCCTCTTCGCCGGGCGGCCGACCACTCAGGTGGGTAAAGACCTCCCGAATCGCTTTATCCCGATCAGATGCGGTAGTTATTTTGGTGCCAAGGATGCGCGCTGCTTCCACAAAGGCCGGGTCGTTCATCAATACCAGTGCTTGAAGGGGGGTATTTGTCTCCTGCCTGCGGACGGTACATTCATTCCGGTCAGGAACATCAAAAGTTCCCAGCGTAGGGTGTGGAACGGTCCGTTTCCAAAAAACATAGAGGCTACGGCGGTAAAGGTCTTCTCCTTCGTCTTGCTCATAGACTGCATTGTTCATTTTCCAAAGCCCTTCCGGTTGGTAAGGCTTAACGGATTTACCACCGATTTCATCATTCAGGAGGCCACTTGCCGCGAGGGCATTGTCGCGAATCATTTCAGCGTCCAGACGGCCAGATGGGCCTCTACCTAACCAAACATTATCAACATCAGCCAAGCGTTGTTCTTCACTAACCGGTACGGAACTCATGCGGTAGGTTTGGCTCATGACAATGGTTTTAAGCAAAGCCTTAGTATCCCAACCGTTGCTTATGTATTCATTGGCCAACCAGTCAAGCAGCTCTGGATGCGTTGGCATTTCTCCCTGGTTGCCAAAGTCTTCAGCTGTTTTTACTAATCCTCGACCAAAAAACTGTAGCCAGTAACGGTTAACGGCGACCCGGGCAGTTAATGGATGTTCCGGGGCAAAAAGCCAGTTGGCAAGACCCAGACGGTTGGCGGGTTGGCCCTCCGGCATTGGTAAAACCCAGTCTGGGACCTTACTTTCCACAGGATCAGTTGGTGCATCGTACTGGCCTCTATCCAGAATATGGGCTTGTCTGGGCTTGTCCATTTCCTTCATTACCATAATTTCCTGCACCTGCTCCATAGTGTCAATTAAGCGGCCACGTGTAGCCATGAGGTGCTGCTCTAACTTACGATAAGAAGGTGTTGCAACGGTCAGGTAGTAGGTTCGAAGCATTTCTTTTTCGGCCTGGCTTAGTAGGTTTGGTGCACTTGCCAATAAATGATTGGCAGCAGTAGGATCGCCTTCCCTGAGAACTTCCAATGCGCTCAGTTGACGGTCGTACACCTTTACGTCGTTCATCACGGTGCCGCGGATGCCTTTTCCTCGCCATCTTGCTCCTAACTGAAGCCCGGGTTCAATAACGTCAGCATATATAGCATCCGTCATGCTATGAAAAATTATATCTCGAGTAAGGTCGTCATTTTCAACCTCTGTGGCGAGTTCTTTGCCATTCATAAAAAGTTTATAGCCAGCAGCCTTACTGGAGCCATCGTAGGTAACAGCAAGGTGAATCCACTCATCACGTGGTACTTCAGTACGGGCAAATTCAACGATAGAATTGCCCGGATTTACGTGAGCCATTAACAGTTGAAGGCCAAAAGTATCCAGGTAGAGATGGTAGCCACGCTCCGCATGCAGGCGGGTGCCCTGCCCTTTATGAAAAAGAAAACCGGTTTTCAAGTCCTTGGGGATTTTTGCCCATAAACCGATGGAGAAAGGCTCGTTGCGGGAATAGACCCCAACCGGATAAAGATCCAGCCAGGCATCTCCGTCAAGCAACAGACCTTTGCCCTGACGGCCTTCCGTAAGTTCCGGAACTTCGTCCTTAGAAAATTTACGGTCCATCTTCCCTTTTTCTGAAGGCCGAGCGGTATTAGCAAGTCTTTTATCCTTAAGCGGGAAGTGCGCGCGTAGCCCCTTTGCCTTAGGCAGACGATGATATCCTTCTGCTTCAATCCATGCATCAGCCTTGTCTTTGTTTTCTACGGTCAAGTTTGCCAGGTTGTTCACCTCTTTAGCCTCTAAGTCCTTCAGGTACTTAATGATGCTGTCCTGTCTTTCCGTCGGCAGATCAAGTCGGGGAGAAGGTGTTGCTCCGTCCCAGGAAATCAATCCGGCTTCATCAACATTGTTGAAAAAGCTATACACTTCATAGTAATTTCTTTGGCTGATCGGGTCGAATTTGTGATCATGGCATTTAGCACAAGACAGGGTGAGCCCGAGCAGTCCCGTGCCAAGTACATCAGCTCTATCCGCAACGTAAGCGCTGCGAAACTCTTCCTCAATAATCCCTCCTTCCAGATTTTGAGGGTGAAGACGATTGAAACCCGTAGCTAAGATTTGTTCCTTACTTGCTTCTGGCAACAAATCTCCAGCTAGCTGCCAGGTGACAAATTTATCATACGGCATGTTCTCGTTATAGGTCTTGATAACCCAATCTCGCCAGGGGCTCATATCTCGGTAGCGATCCACAGTGTAACCGTGGGTATCCGCAAAGCGGGCAAGGTCCAGCCATTTAACGGCCATTCGTTCGCCATAAGCAGGGCTTGCCAGCAAGCGATCTACTTGCTTTTCGTAGGCTTCAGGGCTTTGGTCTGCCTTGAATGTAGCTATTTCATCCGGCGTTGGGGGAAGACCGACAAGGTCAAAGCTTAGTCGTCGCAGAAGTAGGTCACGATCGGCCTCCGGTGCGAAGCCAAAGCCCTTTGCCTTTTGTTTGCGACGTATGAATTGATCAATGGGGTGTTTGTTCCATTTTTCTTCATCAACAGTTGGTGGTTCTGGTCTTTGGGGAGCGGTAAAAGCCCAGTGATCAGCGTAATCTGCTCCTTGCTCAATCCATTTAGCAATAACGGCCTTCTCGTAATCTGACATCGGAATTTTAGCCGATGCCTCTGGCATTATGAAGTCAGGATCTTCGCTGAAGATCCGGTCAAGAATTTTATCACCATCTACAAAACCGGGGACATCCAGACGTAAGTCTGCGGCGCGCCGCGCCGCGTCTGGGCCGTGGCATAGAAAGCATTTATCAGATAAAACAGGCTTAACGTGGATGTTGTAATCAACGCGTTCGGGCAAGGCAGCATATTCCACCGCTACACTATCGGGCAGTTGGGGCCCGCAGGCTGTAAACAGAAGAAAGACATTCACTAGTGCTAACAACACGATACTTCTCATACTACAAGTTTACGCTGTTTTGGCGACCACCCCTGCAACATATGATTTATAAACCACCACCAGGGATTTTAGTCAAAGAGGACAAAGATTATGGCTGAAATTATCCATTGCAATTGCCTTACTTTAACGATAAACCAATTATAGTGAGCGACTAAACTCCGTAGCGATATGCCGAGATTCACCTTATACTACCTCCTATTCGTACTAATTCTTCTTGCCTGGGGATGTTCGTCTCCGGATACGGAACAAGTTCCCGAAAAAGGATTCCCATTTGAGTTGCCCGAGTCGCGTCCTGACCGACCGCTAAGCAGGGCTATGGAAAGAAATTATACTGCTTACCCGGCACCACGGCCAGAAGAGAATGAGTTGTATTCCCAATTCCGTTATACTAAACTTGAAGGTTTTGACTACAACGGTGGAGACGGGACAATTTCTCGACGAGACCCCTCCAAGGTCATTTTTGCTAACGGCAAATACTACGTCTGGTACACTTATCGAAACACGCCCTTGCCTCCTAAGGGAGCTGCGGCCTCCAATGATACCATTGCTTCCAGTGACTGGGACCTCGCCGAACTTTGGTACGCCACCAGCGAAGATGGTTTCGTCTGGGAAGAACAAGGAGTAGCTATTCCCCGCCCGCCTAAGCCTCAAGTAGGTTGGCGCTCGGTAACCACCTGTGACATTCTGAAGTGGGAAGGCAAATACTACATTTATTACCAGGGCTTCATGGAAGCTAGTGGTAAACGAGGAGACGACTGCCCGGTCGCAATGTCTTATGCAGATTCTCCCGATGGTCCCTGGACGCCCTACAATGAGATTGTCATTCCTAACGGAGCCAAAGGCGAATGGGACCAATACTCCATTCATGATCCTTATCCTTTAGTACACAACGGAAAAATTTACCTCTACTACAAGTCTGATTTTGGTGGCAAAGGGAAGAAATTGGTTAGAATGCAAGGCCTTGCCATAGCAGATAACCCCTTCGGACCTTTCGCCAAACACCCACTTAATCCGGTTATTAATTCCGGACACGAAACCGCGCTTTTCCCATGGAAGGAAGGCATCGCTGCCCTTGCCATCAGAGATGGCAACGAACACTATACCGTACAGTACGCCGAAGACGGAGTTAATTTTGACATTAAGGCTATTGCGGATATGATGCCGACTGCGGCCGGTCCCTTCCTGCCGGATGCCTTCACTGATACTAAAGATGGAAGGGGCATGACCTGGGGCATTTCTCATATCACGAACGCTACTACCTGGGACCAAAACCACGCCGTTTTATTGCGCTTTGATTGTGACCTCAGCCAGGATATTCACGATCCTGAAATGAAGCGCCATAATGACTATTACAAGCCTGAATTTTACTACAAACACGGCCTTAGTGAAACACAGCGAGCACGAATCGAACGCGGCAATTAGGTAAAAGAAAACACTCCAAAAGCCTTCATTGCACCTGCGGCCTCGCCTCTTCACTATTTTATCATTTTGAGGCGCGCACGCAGGTGCAATGAAGGTTTTTTAGAGAAAAGCCCCCCAGTTTTAGTCTACTGTCACTTCGATTGCATCACTGATGCCATCGCTCCGAAAAGTAGTTGGCAAATTAGTCGATAACGGACGCGCATCCTCCCAGGAATAAAGCGAGATAGTTGTTTTTCCCGGCTGGTGCCCCGAAACCGTTCCGAATTTATCTACGGAAGCAATTGCGGGGTTACTGGAGTGGTAAACAACGTTATTTCTGGTTGCGTTAGCCGGAATAACCTGGTGGCTTAACTGCAGTTTCTCTCCGGTTGAAACTGTAGTATTCCCTTGTTCGAGTTTGACCTCTTCGACGGATACATATTCGTTGCGTTCTACTACTCCGCGTAGTTGTTCGTAAGCTTTCGCTTGTTCGTCGGTTAGCTTATTGAGGTCTAGACCACTGTATAGTTTCACGCCCCATTTGCGTTCAATGAAGTCTTCACCAGCACGCTCAAGACTATCCGCCCGGAGGTCAAAGAAGCGGCCGGAAGGGTACTCGTCCGTCGGGCCATAATACTTGAAATCATTCGTGAAAGCGTAACGCAGCAGCTTGTCTGTTTTTTCTACCGGATCATTGCCATTCCACCAGGAATAAACGTGGTCTCGGTGCGGATTCGGATTGCCCATCACCTGCGGCCAAAAGCTAACACCGTCAAGGTCTGAAACCCGGGGAATCGTAATACCGGTTGCCTCAGCAATGGTTGGAAAAATGTCGGTGATGTCCACAATACCAGTGTACTCACGAAAGGGGCGATCCTGGGTTCGTTGAATCTTTCCTGGCTGGTTAAAGATAAGCGGAACGTGGGTCCCATTGTCTGCCGTTCCGCCTTTCCGGCCAGGGTATTCTTCTCCATCCGGCCAAACGTGGGTGAATATTTCTTTGGTCCCATTATCGGCCATTACAACGATCAGGGTGCGCTCACGGAGTTGATGTTCGTTTAATTTAGCAACCACTTTCCCGATTAATTTGTCGGTGTATTCAATCATGTCGGGCAAGTACTTCGGATCGTCTCCAGTATGGCCGTTGCGGTTATGAGCGGCTTCGTCAAAATTATCGAAAAGGCTGTTTGGCTTCGTGTCCGGTGTTGGCTTATGATCATCATGAACCAACGCCATTGGGTAGTACAGGAAAAAGGGCTCGTCTTTGTGTCGGTCAATGAAGTCGAGGGCATGGCGGTTGAAAATGTCAGGGCCATACCAGCGGCGGCCGGTTGCGGGGTCTACATCAGTACGGCCTTTGAAGTCTTTGATCTCACCGTTGATCACCAAATTAGGGTTGATGAAACGTTGCCCCTCTCCGATTACGTCAAAACAAGCAAACTCGTCCCAGCCGAATTCATAAATATAGTCTTTACCATGGATCTCCTTCGTACCCCTCGTTTGCTTCCATTTTCCAAAAATTCCTGTGGCGTAGCCGGCTCGCTGGAAAACATCTCCAAAAGTGACGTCGGAAGAATGTTGGGACTTTACCTTCAGTAAATTCCGTTGATTGGTCTTGCCACTCATCAAGGCAATACGACTGTTTTCACAGATTGGATAAGCGTGCGAATTGGCACAAACCAAGCCTTCGGTAGCGAGGGCATCCAGCGTGGGCGTACTGAACTTCTCGTTGGTAAATAGCCCCCAATTGGAGGAAAGTCGATCCGCCCCATAGGCAGAGACTCCTAGGTAACTGAGGTCATCAATCAAAACAAGTACCACGTTTGTGGGAGCTTCATTGGGGGTTTTAGCCTCCTGTGATGTGTTTACTTCACAAGCAGAGAGTATGAAGCAAAACAGTACTGCAAGGCTATAGAACAGCTTAATATTCATTACAAACCAAGTTTTGATTCCATAATTTCTGCCTTTGCGGCTTCTGCAGACAAACAACTAGAACCAATCTGAAAAACAGACTGGTTCTAGCTTTGGGTTTGTTTGCAACGGTCAACGAAAAAGTAATGTTTTCAGGCCGCTATTTCTTGACAAGTCGACGCATGCCTAGTATGTGTTTTCCACTCCTTAATCCGACAAAATAGGTGCCAGCAGGAAGCCTTTCAATGTTTATTGAGCGGTTAACTTCACTGCCTTCTACTAACGTGCTGCTAACGGTCATTCCTAAAGTGTTATAAACGATGACTTCCTCAACCGGAAGATTGTTATCGGCAGGAACGCGAATGGAGAATTCGCCGTTAGATGGATTGGGGAACAGGGTGAAATCAAGCTCGGGACCTCTGTCATCCGTAGAGGAGAAGTAGCCTTCGAGGCCTGCTCGAATAACCACGGCACCAACACCTCCTGAACGACCGTCGGGGAAAGAAATTTCAACCCGGTTATCCGTTTGCAAGAGGTCACTATCAAAGTAAACACGCTTCAAAGAAGCGTAGCTCCTATCGTCCTCAAAACGATCTGCAGCGTCTTCCATCGGAACATTCAAGGTCGTTCCGTTAAGCTTTACGGTAATGTCCTGATCGGTATTGACCGGGCGATCAAGGCCGATACGGAGGTAAGCATAGCTAAGGGCTTCAAGGTTATTGACTTGAACATTAAAGACTTTAGTACCCTGAACCTGAGTAGCAATTTCTTCGCTGTAGAAAGGAAGCTCGTCGATGTGGGTATCCTCTTCGATCATATCAGAGAAGGTAAGCTCAAGAGCAACTGCTTCCCGGCCTGCAATGCTGATGCCATCTACACCTGATACAACTTCGGTTACAAAATTCGGGCGAAAATCATTGGTCCGCTGGAACCGTTTGATGCTTACCTCGTCAATACTTAGCTCACTTAGCATATTCAAGTCCACCGTGTGCGGGTTGTTTGACATATTGTTGAACAATACCGTCATGGTATTACCTTCAACAAAGGCATGATGTTGAAGGTCTGGATCTTCACATTTGATCCGGACCCTACGGCCACTGGCTCCGGAGAAAAACTTATAAAAGTGCGACATGTCAGACTCTACAAAATCATTATTGTTCGTAAAGTTTCTCGCCACTAAAAGCGTTGGGTAGTAGCGGGGGTTCCAACTGAAGGTTTCCAGAAGAATGAAAGGAACAGCCTTTTCGATTACGTGGGGATTGTCAATAAAGGTCATCGTATTGGCAATTGCGCTACTTACCGAAATATAGTTTGAGATGGAGCGCCGCTCCATTTCCCATTCAAATCCAGCACCTGGGAAATACTCATTAGCAAGATTGGCTGTTTCAGCATCCTCTCCTGCCCCAGAGCTAATGTACCCAGCGTGTTCGGAGATGACCATTTTCAAGTCCTTGCTATAGTTTTTGCGCATGTACCCACCAAGGGCATCAATTACTCCTGCAACCGGAGCGCCAGTACTTACGCGGCCAGTAAAGTCATTCTCATTGGCGTTCCAACTGAGGTAATCATAAACGTGGAAGGAATAAAAGTCTAAGTTCCCTTCCGTATTGTCGATGAAAGTAGTGAAATTATCTAAGTCCTGGTAATTATCACGGTAGTAGTAAGCCACCGAAGAACAAGGCCCACCAATCTTAGTTGTTAACTTTGCATCGCGTGCTTTTCTAGCAAGGTCAAGGTGCCAATCGGCAAAGTGTTGATCACCCGGGAAAGACCAGTGCGGCTCGTTCACCAGTTCGAAGTATGCCGGCTTAAAGAAATCATTCCAGTTGTACTGCAAAAGGTTTAAGGTCAACTCACTTGCGGCCTCTATATTTTGCGGAATCCATTCGTCATTATTTTGGGGAGCACGGTACTTAGAAAAGAAGTCGGGAAAAGCATTACGCCGGTCATGGTAAGCAACATTGATGTTCTCGCCAAAGCGCGCTCTAAAAGAGCCAGAAGAACCTTGATTACCCGGGTTTGCCTGATTACGTAGGTAAGTTGTGTCCGTAAAACCTGGTCTGCTAGCATCCTGCCGAATCGTACTGCCCCAGTTGACCTCTGAGTGGACTAGTCCGAACTGACGGCCGAAAGAAAAGTCTAAGGTGTCAAGAAAGTAGTCAGACCCGCTCAGTACATCAGAAGTTTTAGCCTCGAACCAATTTCCAGCATCGGAGATAGAGAAGTACTTAATTCGATTGAGTGAGGTATGGCCCGCAATTGAGCGAGTTTCGTGAGGGTATATATCAATCGTTGTGGTTTGGCTGAAAAGGGATCCGGTAAAGGACAAGCTAATCAACATTAATATGAGTTTACTTAGTGCATTCATTGAAATTCTAATTTTTATATTAATAATAATTATTCAATTTGAGGTATTAAGTATTTTACCAGGTAACTACCGCCTTAATTACCCCAGTTTCTGGCTTCAACCAACCATCAAAATCCCCAATCATTTCTGTGTATGGCACACTGTGCGTAATGAATTTATCGGTAGGGAAAGCGCCTCCCTCCAAGGTGTCTTTAACCCAATTAAAGTCATCAAAAGTGGCATTCCGGCTGCACATAAGGGTCGTTTCCTTAGCATGAATTTTTGGGTGAGTAAAGGTCAAATCTCCTTTACTCAGGCCCACCAATACGTAGCGCCCACCATGGCTCATATAGTCTACTCCTGATTCCAGGGCGCGTTTCGCTCCGGTTGCATCAAAGACGGCAGTGGCAAGATCCCCGCCGGTAATCTCCATGACTTGTTCTAATGGGCTATTCAGTACGTTTACTGCGTGATTTACGCCAATTTCGTCTCTTACAAAAGCAAGGCGTTGTTCGTTCGTATCCATAGCAATGATGGTACAACCAACGATTTTTGCCAGAGCCATCATCCCTATTCCTATAGGTCCACATCCGACGATAACAATAGTCTCCCCCGCTTTGACATCTGCCCGGCGCAAGGCATGGGCGCCGATGGCCAAGGGCTCTACTATGGCAATCTCATCGTGGGAGAGCTTGCCTGCTGGCATCAAGACCGCGGCAGGGAGGGTAATTACCTCCTGCATACCACCGTCTGTATGTACACCTAGAACACGGATATTGGTGCAGCAATTGGTTTTCCCGTTGCGGCAGGCAATGCAAGTTCCACAGCTGAGATAGGGCATAATAATGACCTTGTCACCCGGCTTCAAGCCTTGCTCGTTGTCACCTATTTCGAGTACTTCAGCAGAAAGCTCATGCCCGAGAATGCGAGGATAGCTAAAGAACGCCTGGTTGCCCGCATAAGCGTGTAAGTCCGTTCCACATATACCAACTCGATGGATTTTTAAGAGTGCTTCACCAGGGCCTGCGGAGGGCTGTTCCTTTTCAAGTAATTGGAAGTCTCCGGGATCCTGACAGACGATGTATTGCATATGCTGTATTTGGACGCTAATAAACATGAATTTGCAGACAAAGAATGGCGGATAGGAGCAAACTGACGAAATGAGGTACAGCTTTGTTGGTTTGTGGTAGTACGAGCCTTCGGAATCAGCGGAAAAAGCACATCACGTTTTGTCCATTCTCTTTATACCCCACACTGCACCTGCGTGCGCGCCACCCCAACGGTCGCTTCCTTCCATCATCTACAAACACGGTTAAACACATTTGTGGTACAGTTCAGAAGAATACAGACAAGGCTCCCTCCTGTCTTTCGTCTACCTTGCTGGCAAACAATATGACAATGACTTCCGGAAGAAGAAGCTTTTTAAGAACGACCGGTGCCACGGCAGTTGGCCTACTTACTGTACCAACCTTCGCCATCGGCGGCAAGTACTCCATTGCGGACGAGGGTATCATCGGTCACGGAGACTTTCGTTACAAAGTTCATAAGGACTGGACCAGCATCAACCCCTTTAGCATCTTCATAGACAACTGCCATGAAATGGTACAGGATAGTAAAGGGCGACTGATCATGATTGGAGACGACCCTAGAAATAACGTGTTGGTATTTGACAAGTCTGGGAAAATACTGGACAGCTGGGGAACTTACTGGCCAGGAGGACACGGCCTTACGCTGGTTGACGAGGGCGGAGAAGATATGCTCTACATCAGCGAAAGTGGTTGGGCGCGAAGCACAAAAGACGGAACAACGATGTTGCGGCAAAACGGTTACGTAGCTAAAACGACGGTTGATGGCCGGATGATTTTCACCATTAGCCACCCTATGAATGTTGGAGCCTATACGCCCGACATGAAGTTTCAACCTACTGAGACCGCCGTTGCGCCAAACGGAGACATCTACGTTGCTGACGGCTACGGATCAGACTATATTCTTCAGTACGATGAACACGGAAAATTTATTCGAAAATTCGGAGGCCACAACAACGCTGACAAAAACTACAATCTTCAGAGTGCACACGGAATTGCTTTTGACCATAGGGATGCCGCTAATCCCCGCTTAATTGTCACCAGCCGTGGCGGAAAGGCTTTCAAATACTTCACACTCGATGGCAAATGGTTGAAAACAATAAATCTGGCCAATCTTCAAATTTGTCGGGCAGTCATCCAGGGCAACAATATTTTTTCAGGCGTTTGTTGGAGCCACGACTTTAGCAAGGTGAGCGATCCTAAGCCTTGGCTGGTACAGACCGGATTTACCATGGTGATGGACGAGAATGATCGCGTAGTCTCCTGCCCCGGTGGCGAAGCGCCTGTTTATCAGGATGGCGTTTTACAGCACGTCAACCAGGACAAAGCAAAGACCTTCTACCACGGCCATGATGTTTGCCTCGACGAAGACGAAAGCATGTACGTTTGTCAGTGGAACGGGGAGCGAACAGCCCCAATTAAGCTGACCCGCGTTTAAAGACCTTAAACTTCTCTTTTATCCACCCATTTTACATGTTTTTAAGCGCTAAGCACTACCTGATATTTGCCATTGGCCTCATTGTTTTATCCTGCGAACAGGAGAGTAAGCGTCCGGTCCAGGTTGATTTTAGTCAGGGATGGGAGTTTGCGTTAGAAGGCGAGGATTTCTCTCCGGTTCACATTCCTCACGATTGGAGTGTTTCCTTCCCGTTTGATTCCGTTAAAGGTGAAGGAGCCACAGGCTATCTTTTAGGTGGAATTGGTAACTACCGTAAGCGTTTTGCTTCTCCAGAAAGCCCTGTCACCTACTTGTATTTCGACGGAGTCTACAATAACGCAACCGTAACGCTTAACGGCAAAGAACTTGGTTTTCACCCCTACGGGTATGCGCCTTTTTACTACGATATTTCTGATGAACTTAAGCCCGCAGGAGGTCAGAATGAGCTGAAGGTCAGGGTAGATCATAGTCGCTATGCCGATAGCCGTTGGTACTCTGGGTCCGGAATCTACCGGGAGGTGAAGCTAATTTCTGAACCAGCATTGCACATTCCAATCTGGGGAACTTCGGTTACTACACCGAAGGTTTCTGAAGCTTCTGCTATCGTGCGGGTAGAGACTATATTGAAGAATAAAGGGGCGGGGCCGCAGGATGCAAAGTTGGTTACGGAGTTGGTCTCTCCGCTCGGAGACATCTTTGCCATCCAGGAGTCCGCCGTTCAACTGGAAGCAGGGGAAGAACAAACCGTCGTCCAGGAATTTACGGTAACGGACCCTGCGCATTGGGCCCCGGAACACCCTGAGTTGTATGAGGCGTTTGCCGAGGTGAAGTTTGCCGAAAAAACCAGCCCTAAGCGCATAACCTCATTTGGCATCCGTAGTTTTCATTTCGATGCGGCTACAGGCTTTTACCTCAACGGTGAAAATCAAAAGATCAAGGGTGTTTGTCTACACCACGACGGAGGCCTTGTTGGTGCAGCGGTTCCGAAGGCCGTTTGGCGGCGGCGGTTACAAATCCTCAAAGACGGTGGTTGCAACGCCATTCGTAGCGCGCACAATCCCGCCTCAGAAGAATTTCTTGCCCTTTGCGACGAGATGGGATTCCTCGTTCAAGACGAGTTTTACGACGAGTGGGACTACCCCAAAGACAAGCGTAAAAACATGGGTGAGTCCACTTCGACCGATTACATCACGCGGGGTCATCACGAGCATTTCCAGCAGTGGGCGAAGGAAGACCTCCAAAATACCATCCTGGCCCACCGCAACCACCCTTCCATCATCCAGTGGAGCATTGGTAATGAAATTGAATGGACCTACCCCCGGCAAAAAGAAACCACTGGTTTCTTTGGTGCTGATGCTAACGGAAACTATTTCTGGAACCCACCACCCTATTCTACCGATAAAATAAGAGCGCTGCAAGATTCCATTCCCCGCCATGAATACCATATCGGAGAAACGGCCAGGAAACTTGCCGGCTGGACCCGGGAAATCGATACTACTCGATCCGTAATTGCCAATTGCATTCTACCGTCAGCAAGCTACGAGTCTGGCTACGCTGACGTGCTGGATATTATTGGGTTCAGTTACCGTAGAGTGATGTACGATTACGCCAAAGAAAACTACCCAGAACTCCCGGTTATGGGCACTGAAAACCTTGCCCAGTACCACGAATGGAAGGCAATCCAGGATCGCCCCTGGGTTTCCGGAACCTTTTTCTGGACAGGAATAGATTATCTTGGCGAAAGCAACGATGATTGGCCGAAGAAACAAACAACTTCGGGAATGCTAAATCTGGCTGGCTTTCCTAAACCAAGCTACTACATGCTTAAGTCATTATGGACAGAGGACCCCATGATTTTCCTTACTACCCAGACGGAGAACAAGTCAATTTTCAAGGTTGAGATTGATGGAAAAGTCGTCGAAAGGAAACCCAACGCCTGGAAACATGCACTTTGGAGTTGGCATAATGTAAACAACCACTGGAACTACAATGAAGGAGAAACTATAATTGTAGAAGCATTAAGCAATTGCCCGGAAGCAGAGCTTTTCCTGGAAAACAAGAGCCTGGGGCGTCAAAAATTAGCCAGTAACCCGGATAATATTTACAAATGGGCCGTCCCCTTCACAAAGGGCAATTTGGTCGTTAAGGGCTACCAAGACGATGAAGTTGTCAAGTATTCCCTGACAACCAGTTCTGCACCCGCAAAACTTGTGCTTAAAAAAGAAGGTAATGGCGAAGAAGGCATTTTCCACCTTATCGCAGCACTAGAAGACGCCGCTGGAAATCCGGTAAGACATACAGCCAAAGAACTTATCTTTTCCGTCGATGGAGCCGAATTACTCGGTGTAGACAACGGTGCACCTGATAATATCTATGCTTTTCAAGGAGGAAAAGTAAAAACCAGTAATGGTAGGGCCTTAGCTGTTTTCCGCACCTCCGAAAATATAGCAACGGTTACTGTAGAAGCCGAAGGCCTCCCTACGGAGACCACGCAATTGATAAATTTGAAATACTAAACGAGTTGGCCGTCAGGCCGCCAATAAAGAAATCACTTAAAATGACGCAAAGAGCTACTCAATACAGCGGCAAAAAACAATTTGCTATTGTAAATACATCAATTGAAGCGCCAGGAAAAGGTGAAGTACGAATAAAAGTGGCTTACTGTGGCGTGTGCGGTACCGATGTACACATCTTTCATGGCATGATGGACAAAAGGGTAAAGATGCCACTAACTATTGGCCACGAGATGTCAGGTACTATTGATGCAATTGGTGCTGAAGTAACTGGCCATCAGGTAGGTGACCGGGTAGTTGTTCGCCCCCTGGACGACCGGGCCGAAAAACCATCAGACAAAGGATTCAGTCATATTGCAGCAGAATTGAAATTCATTGGTATTGACAGTCCTGGTGCCATGCAACAGTATTGGAATGTCCCGGCTTTTACTTTGCATAAGCTTCCGTCTGATATTGACATGAAACTTGCCGCGCTGACGGAGCCGTTGGCCGTCGCCTGTCACGATGTTCGTCTGTCCGGCCTGGTGGCTAATGAGGCCGTGGTGGTTCTCGGTGGTGGCCCAATCGGTATGCTGGTGGCGCTGGTGGCCCGCGATGCTGGCGGCAAGGTCATTATCTCCGAAATGAATCCGGTGCGGGTCAAGTTAGCCAGAAGTATGGGGTTTGACGTTGTCAGCCCGGCGGAAACAGACTTGGTCAAATACGTAGCCGAGAAAACAGACGGAGGCCTTGCAGATGTCGTCTTTGAAGTTGCCGGAGTACAGCCGACGGTAGACATCATGACTGAAGTAGCAGGCATTCGTGGCCGAATCGTCATGGTAGCTATTCACGGCCAACCCCGCCCCGTAAACCTGTTCAAATTCTTCTGGAAGGAGCTTAAGCTAATCGGTGCCCGGGTCTACGAGCCTGAAGACTATGACAAAGCAATTGCCCTTGTTTCCTCCGGAAAGTTAGAGCTAGAAGCACTCGTGACCTCCGTCGCTCCCTTATCTGACGTACAATCTGTATTTGAAAACATCGACCGTAACCCGGATGGTATGAAAGTGCTGCTGGATTGCCAGGCATAAACCCCATAGATCATGTCTAAAACATACGACTTCACGCTCTACCGTAACGGAGCCTGGATAGAAGCGAAAACGAGTAAGCGGGATACCATTTATAGCCCTACTGATGGCTCTGTAGTAGGAAGCGTTTCCGTTGCTGGAGCTGCGGACGCAATTGCCGCACTCGAAGCAGCTACTTCCGCTCAGAAGACCTGGGGTAAACTACCCGCCATCCAACGAGCAAAGGCCCTTCAAGCTTTCTGTGCCGCGATTCGGGCCAATGCAGAAGAACTGGCACAGTTGATTACCCGGGAGCAAGGCAAATTACTCAAGGTCGCACGTTTTGAAGTTGAGGTGACCTGTTCGTTTATGGAATACGCCGCGGCGCACGCCCGGCACCTGGAGGGAGACATCATCCCGAGTGACAACCCTAATGAACAACTTCTTATTCACCGCGTTCCACGCGGTGTCGTTGTAGCCATCACCGCCTGGAACTTCCCCCTTGCCCTTGCGGGAAGAAAGATTGGCCCCGCGCTGGTGACTGGTAATGCGGTAGTCCTCAAGCCCACTCCCGCTGCTCCTTTAAGCACCCTTGCACTCTGCGATCTCGCCAAAAAATCTGGCCTACCCGACGGTTTACTAAATATGGTGACCGGAGATGTGGAAGTTGGAGCGGCTCTCGTTGAAAGCCCGCTAACCAAGATGGTAAGCATGACCGGTAGTACGCCTACTGGTCAGGCCATAGCACGTTCCGCAGCTAAAAACCTAACCCACGTCCAACTCGAGCTTGGAGGGAAAGCCCCCTGCATCGTCTTCGCTGATGCCGATCTCGATCAGGCCGTTGCGGGTGCGCTGCACAGCCGGTTCGACAACTACGGACAGGTATGCACCTGTAACGAACGAATGTACGTGGAAGCCTCGGTGTACGATGAATTTATGAAAAAATTCCTCGCTGAAGTAGACAAGTTAAAACTGGGAGATCCGGTAGAGGAAGATACCGACCTTGGCCCGCTCACTGAAGCGCGGAGCATTTCTAATTTGGAAAGACTAATAGCAAAAACCGTCAAACAAGGTGGTCGTGTCAGCCGCGGAGGAGGTCGCCCTGACGGTGAAGCCTTCGCCAAAGGTCATTTCTTCGAAGCAACCATCATTGAAGATGTCACCCAAGAGATGGACATTGTTCATGAGGAGCTTTTTGGCCCCGTTCTACCAGTAATTAAGTTCGAAGGTTTCGATCAGGCTATAGCTTACGCCAACGATTGTGAGTTTGGCCTTGCCGCGATGGTTTTCACCAAAGACTTAAACAAGATCATGCGCTTGCACCAGGAATTAGAATTCGGTGAAATCTATATCAACCGGGGGCATGGAGAACTACATCAAGGTTTTCACAACGGCCTCAAACTTAGCGGTACCGGCGGTGAAGATGGACGCTATGGTCTTGATCAATACATGGAGAAGAAAACCACTTACCTAAAGTACTAGTACACTGTACTAGAGCGACAGCAAGTCAGGAAGAACGAGATGAACAAAATAAAGTCAATCAAGGCACGCCTTTTCAAAGTTCCGTTACCGGAAGTATTGTCCGATGCAAAACACGGTGATCATTTTCACTTTGAATTAATTACAGCAACGATTACGTTAGAAGACGGAACGGAAGGCACAGGCTACACCTATACCGGAGGTAAGGGAGGACAGGCCATTCGCGCTATGATCAAGTATGACCTGGCTCCTGCTTTAATCGGTAAGGAAGGTACTGACATTGAAGAGCTTTACGACTTCATGGAATGGCATATACATTATGTTGGCCGGGGTGGCATTGCCTCCTTCGCCATAAGTGCAGTGGACATTGCCTTGTGGGACATTCGTTGTAAGCGAGCGGGTAAACCGCTCGTAGAAGTTGTAGGCGGAGCCAATACTACGTGTAAGGCTTATTGTGGTGGCATTGACCTGATGTTTCCGCTGGAGAAGTTACTCAACAACATTCGGGGATACCTATCTCGAGGATTTACGGCAGTGAAAATAAAGGTTGGCCGACCGGACTTAGCAGAAGATGTTGCCAGAGTCAAAGCGGTGCGGGAGTTGATCGGACCAGACATAACTTTCATGGTTGACGCAAACTATAGCCAGACCGTAGCGCAGGCAATTGCTATGTCCAAAGCATTTGAACCCTACAATATTTACTGGTTTGAGGAGCCTACCCTGCCGGACGACTACAAAGGTTTTGCAAGGATAGCTAAAGCCACGAATATTCCCTTGGCGATGGGCGAAAACCTTCACACGATCCATGAATTTGGTTATGCTTTTGAACAGGCCGAGCTTTCATTTATTCAGCCCGACGCCTCCAACTGCGGTGGTATTAGTGGTTGGTTGGCGGCAGCGGCTTTAGCTAAAAAGCATAGCGTTCCGGTGTGCGCGCACGGGATGCAAGAGTTACACGTTAGCCTGATTTCCAGTCAGCCGCACGGCGGCTGGTTGGAAGTTCACAGTTTCCCAATTGACGAATACACGAAACGTCCGCTAGTGGTGGAAAATACCCGCGCCGTTGCTCCGATGCAACCCGGAACCGGTGTTGAATTCAACTGGGAAAAACTAGCGGAGTTTGAACTGGACTAATTGTATTCATGCTTAACTAACATAAACGAATCATGCCTATTTCTATCTCCTCATTTGGCACAATACAAGGCCAGGAAGTTCAATTATACATCCTTGAAAATGCCAATGGGATGCGGATAAAGATTACTCCTTATGGCGCCACCGTAACGTCTATTAGTATTCCAAATGATGACGGACGTGCAGAATTAGCAGCTGGCTTCGACAGTTTAAAGGGCTATTTCAGCGAGGCGTACCAAAATAATGCCCCCTACTTCGGCTGTACCGTTGGTCGGTATGCTTCAAGGATCAAAGACGGAAAATTCAGCATCGATGGTAAAGATTATCAAGTAGATGTAAACGACGGGACCAATCATCTTCATGGCGGCATTGGTGCTTTTGACAAACGACTTTGGGTGGTGAGTAACGCTGAGGCCCAATCGATAAAATTGAGTTTACATAGCCCTGATGGAGACGGCGGCTACCCTGGCAACCTGGACGTAAGTATTACCTATACGTTAACGGATAACAATGAACTGGTAATGGACTACTTCGGCGTTACGGATCAGGCTACGCCGCTGTCAATGACCAACCATACCTACTTTAACCTCTCAGGTTTTATAGAAAGCATTCATAACCATCAAGCCAGGATAGACGCCGACGCTTTTCTCCAACCTGATATCACCAACGTTCCAGTAGGCAAAGAGACCAAGGTCGATGGAGATTTCACCGACTTAAGGGGAACCGTCCGCCTTGGAGAGCGACTTGACCAAACGGAAACTGGGTTCGAGACATATTACCGCTTCGATGGCTTAAGGAATGAAGCGCGTGAAGTCGCCTGTTTTTCACATCCTGATTCAGGGCGGGAGCTTAGAGTGCTAACGACTGAACCAGGAGCACTTTTCTATACCGGCTATTTCACCTCCAATGATCTTTCCCGGAGTAACGGAGATAAATACGGCCGTTACCGTGCCTTCTGCTTCGAAGCCAGTCGCTACCCTAATGGTCCGAACCTGGATGGAGTTGAAGATGCAGTGCTTCGCCCAGGAGAAAAATACACCGGACAAACCATCTACAAATTACTTTTTTAATCATTGAACTGGTTTAAATTCATCGATCATGACACTAGGAATAATTACCGCCATTGCAGCGGGCATCATGCTTGGCCTATACGCCCTACCCGAGAAATACGCTAAAGACTTTGAATTTGAGAACACCTGGGGGTTAATGTTTTTCATTAACATGCTCATCGTTCCCGTCATCGCCGGATTTGTCCTGGTAAATGGATTCGGGGACATACTCAGTTCGCTATCAACGGATATTCTCATGAAAATGGCCGTTGCTTCACTTGCATGGGGCATTGGGGTAATGCTTTGGGGTAAAGCTATTAATTACATCGGCCTGTCCCTGGGGTTTTCCATATTCATCGGTACCGTAATCCTTGTGGGCTCCTTACTTCCCTTCATTGTTGATGGCCTTCCGCCGACGAACGCTTTCCTGACTATTCTTGGCGGAATACTCGTAGTATTGGTAGGCGTAATTGCTAATGGCCGTGCGGGAATAACCCGGCAGAAAGACGAGGAAGAAAGTCAGGTTACCACCAAGACAGCCTCAGCGATGAGTACGGGCATTCTCATCGCCGTTGGCGGTGGGCTCTTAGCCACGGGCTTTAGTTATGCAAATGCGGCTGGCCGGCCAGTCATTCATGCTGCCAGCCAAGCGGCAGGTAACCCTGAATGGGTTACGGCTGTAGTAGTGATGTTCGTAATCTACGTTGCGGGTGCGCTGTTCGTAATGCCTTACTTTATCTACCAACTCTCAAAGAAAGACTTTTGGGGCAAGTTCAAAACCCCGGCACTCGGCAAAAACATACTACTAACCGCGCTTATGGCCATCCTTAACTTTGCGGCCTCCGTCACTTTTGCCTATGCCGCGTTCCAACTTGGGAAAGCAGGCAATACCGTTGGCTACGCCATCTTCAATACCGTTTGCGTGGCCGTAGCCATCCTCACCGGCCTGTTTACCGGAGAATGGCTCAATGCGTCTAAAAAGGCTAAAAACTTCCTTTATCTAGGCCTGGCTGCGATGGTTTTAGGGGTAGTGATCATTGCGATGGGCAACGGAATGATTAGCTAAAAGTCAAATCCCATAAAAAGTCATGGCATTCTTTCCCCAAACTCCTGCCTTCTCCTCCTCAGAGTAGAATGTAAGTGTTGTGGTTAGCAGGTCTTTTACACGGTCATATTCTCCCGCTACTCGACAAACCGGCCAGTCAGACCCGAACATGCAGCGTTCAGGACCAAAGACAGCGAGTGTGTGCTTTAGGTAAGGAAGGAGTTCCTCTGTAGTCCATGTTTTATAGTTCGCTTCGGTAATAAGGCCGGAGAGCTTGCAGTGTACGTTCGGGAACTTAGCGATTGCCGCCATGCCGGCGGCCCAACCGGTGAAGTAACCAGCTTTAGCGTAAGGCTTAGCGAGATGGTCAATTACAAACTTATAACCAGGGAACTGTTTAACCAACTCTAGCGCACTAACCAGTTGGTGCGGAAAGATCAGAATGTCGTAGGTGTAGCCCCTTTGTCCGATCATATCGATACCACGCAAAAACTCTGGCTGTAACATAAAAAACGGATCGGGCTCTCCCTGAACGACGTGACGAAAGCCCTTCAGCTTAGGCTGGTCTGCATACCGGTCTAGTTGGGCTTCGAGATCGTCGGCGCGTAAGTCGATCCAACCGACAACGCCCTTCATCCAATCGTGCTTGTCTGCCAGGCCGAGAAGGAAGTTGGTTTCCTCCAGGGTTTGATCGGCCTGCACGGCAATGCAACCATCAATGCCATTTTCGTCAAGAATTGGCTTCAGGTCTTGCGGTGTAAAGTCTCGGCGGATAGCGGCCATGTCGTCGTCAATCCAATCGTGTTTTGGTAATTCGTAGTTCCAAAAATGTTGATGGCTATCGATAATCATTAAGTCGTTGTTATTTTATGTTGAAGGTATGGCATTCCTCATAATACGTTTACCTTGCACCTGCGCCCTCGCCCCTAATAGCTATTAAGATTAAGAATAATTATCCAAATGTGTTAACCTGTTCACCTTTCGTGGTATGCACGGATACTTCCAACGTTCATCTTTGCTTCCAGGGATAAGAAACTTTGGCCCCAACTCTTTGGTCCGTCTGGTTGAATTACAATTTTCAGGCGCGAACGCAGGATGCAATGAAAGTTTAAGAAATAAGACTTAAAGTCAAATAATCACATCGTAAATATGATCTTAGAGAACTTCGACCTATCTGGAAAAACAGCATTGGTTACTGGCTGCAAGCGCGGTATTGGTTTTGCGATGGCGGTTGGCCTTGCCGAAGCCGGAGCCAACATCATCGGCGTATCCGCCAGCCTGGAAAGCAACGGCTCTGCCATTGAAGAAGCCGTAACCGCATTGGGAAAATCCTTTAAGGCTTATCAGTGCGACTTTAGTGATCGCTCTGCCCTGAAAGCTTTTATCGAGCAGGTGAAAGAAGACAGCGGTACACCAGATATTCTCGTTAACAACGCAGGTACCATTCTCCGTGAACCAGCAGCGACGCATTCGGATGAATACTGGGACAAAGTCATCGAAGTTAATCAAACTGCCCAGTTTGTCCTCGCCCGTGAATTTGGACGAGACATGGTAGAAAGAGGCAGCGGAAAAATTATCTTCACAGCATCTTTACTAACTTTCCAGGGGGGAATCACCGTTCCTGGCTACGCCGCTTCCAAGGGGGCAATCGGTCAACTCACCATGGCGCTGTCTAACGAATGGGCCGGCAAAGGGGTACAAGTAAATGCCATTGCGCCTGGTTACATCGCAACCGATAATACCCAGGCCCTCCAGGACAACCCCGAAAGAAGTACCTCCATCCTAAGTCGTATTCCTGCTGGCCGCTGGGGCCAACCTCAAGATTTCAAAGGCCCGACCGTATTCCTTGCAAGTGCTGCAGCGGATTACGTGAGCGGTGCGGTCCTGCTGGTAGATGGAGGTTGGATGGGCAGGTAAAATTAGTACGTCTCAAACAGGCCCTGTATATCTCCGCCTGCTGTTATTCAAAAGTGAAACTAAAGCTTATTTTCATGCTTAAACGATTACTACTGTGTGCCCTACCCTGCATCTGTCTATTCTCTTGTACGGAAACTGTGAGCAAAGACAAGAATTCAGACCAGGAAGCATCTGATTACACGAACATCGCCCCCGAAACCCTTGATTACCTCGGGATAACGGATCCTGAGCACCTGAGCGCCGCCTCCAAGCGGGCGTTAGCCTGGCCTGAAGGTAGCCGCAGCAATAAATGGTTCCTACAATACAAAACCTTTGATCTGAAAGGCGACTTCGCCTACGAAGAAGGCGTAGTTCGGCGAGACCCCTCCGCTGTCATCAAAGTTGGAGACACCTATTATACCTGGTATAGTCGTAGTGTTGGCCCTAGCCAGGGTTTCGGAGGAGATATCGAAAACGAAAAAGTTTTCCCCTGGGACCGCTGTGACATCTGGTACGCAACCAGCAAAGATGGCTGGACCTGGAAAGAAGAAGGCCTCGCCGTCCCCCGGGGAGAAAAAGGCTCTTTTGATGATCGCTCTGTTTTCACCGTAGAGTGTTTACCTCATAACGGCAAGTACTACCTAACTTATCAAACGGTTGGCGGACCTTACGAAGTCCGGGTAAAAAACCAAGTCGGAATGGCCTGGGCTGAAAGCCCCAGTGGCCCCTGGACGAAACTCGACGATCCTATTTTGAGCCCCGCTGACAACGGTGTTTGGAAAGGAACCGTACAGGATCGTTTTGCTGTAGAAAAGAAAGGCGACTTTGATAGCCACAAGGTCCATGACCCTTGCTTGATGTTCTTTAAAGACAAGTTCTACCTCTATTATAAAGGAGAACAAATGGGAGAAGAAATCACTTTTGGTGGCCGCCAGATTCGCCACGGAGTTGCTATTGCGGACAACCCGCTTGGCCCGTATGTAAAGTCTAAGTACAATCCCATCAGTAACAGCGGACACGAGATCTGTGTCTGGCATCACGATGGTGGCATTGCAGCGTTGGTTACTACGGACGGCCCGGAGAAAAACACCATTCAGTGGGCACCTGACGGCGTAAACTTTGAAATCAAGAGCTACATTCCCGGTGCTCCGCACGCCATTGGCCTGGTTCGCGAAAATGATGATAACGAAGACCCAATCAAAATAATGGAATGGGGCCTAACCCATCAGTACAGAACGGGAGATTACCAGCTTATCCGACGCTTCGAAGGAGCTCGAAAAGAACGCCACAAAGCTAAAGGTGTAGAATAGGTTGATAAATTTGGAACTGCTTTTGGGCCAGGAAAAATGGCCAGCCCATTACGAACGGTTGCCCTAACGCTCATAGCTAAAAATACAGCCACCCCGCTATCCCGGCTTGGCGCCGTTGTCCGCCGTGTAACGGAGGATGAGTGGAGAAGCGGTGCCCCGAGCCTTAGTAATTTCTCTTTTCCAGGCTTTCCTTAGTTTTTCCAATACCTTAGTGTGCTTTGGTTGGCCGATCAGATTGTTTAGCTCCTCCGGATCTTCGGACAGCTGGTACAACTCTTCGTACACCGCCGGTTCTCCGCTAAGTGGTCCTTCAACGTAATCACGGTAAATGGCAATATCGGGGTCATGTACCGGGTAGAGCATGGAATTAACGTTGATGCCCAATTCCTTAGCCGTGGCGATAAGTTTGCTGGCGGGGAAAGTAATGTTCCGGTAATAGCGGATGTATTTCCACTTCTTATTCTGTACCGCTTCACAGCGCGGATTGCCGAATTTAGTCGACCACAAATTTTCGGTAAAAAGATATTCCCGGACTTCTTTTTTACTTCCACGTACTAATTTAGAAAGGTCTTTTCCCCGGAAACTTTTCGGTGCAGCAATTTGTGCTCGGGCAAGCATCGTAGGAGCAATATCAATTGACTGAACCAAGGCCGAGCTGCGTTTACCACGCTTTTTCGAGGGCAGCGCAGGATCAAAAATTATGAGCGGAACATGTGTAGTCTCTTCGTAGCAAAGTGCCTTACCTCCCAGCCCCTGCTCTCCGTGAAAGAGGCCGTGGTCCGACGTGAAAATCAGAACAGTATTTTCCGTTAACCCAGCCTCAGCTAGAGCAGTACGGAGGTTCCCAACCAAGCGATCAATACCCGTCATTGCCTGGTATTCACGGGTAAGTTGCTCCCTTACTTTTTCAGGACTATCAACGTAGTTGTAGCCTTGTTGGCGGTCTTCTGTGCGCAGTAAATCAACGGGTAATTTAGGGGCATCAATATTTACTTTTGCGACGTAGTTATCCGGAAGAGGTATAGCCCTGTCTCGGAACAAGGTCCGGTAAATTGCATCATCCGTCTCCCGCAACTGCATAGATTGAGTTCCGGCTCCGTGGGGCAGGTTCAGGTTGATCGATAGGAGAAAAGGTTGGTTTTGGGGCCTGGCCTTAAGGAAGTGTAAGGCACCGTCGAGCTTACGTTCGTTGGTCATCAAAAAATCATCCACCCCTTCGTTTAAAATTTCTAACTGAGTGTCTTCCTGTGCTCCTTTGAAAATAGCATGGCGGTCTTTAGGGTAGAAACCGAGGTGACCATGTCCAGCGTACCAGTAATCAAAACTCTCTTCCATCAGCTGGCTTCCGTATCCGCCTTCGCCAATAGGCGCATGGTTTTTGCCAATCCAACCGGTATAATAACCTGCCTTACGCATCACTACGGGATAGGATTGCGCCCAGGCTTCCGGTGCTACGCTAGTACCGGAATTAAAATTGACGTTGTGCTGTCGTTCATGCTGGCTTAACAGAATACTAACTCGACTTGGTGTACAGATCGCGCTGGTTACGTGAGCGTTTTCAAACAGCACGCCTTTGCTTGCTAATTCATCAATATTGGGCGTTTGTACCACTGTGTTTCCGGTACAGCCAAGGTAGCCGTAAGATTGATCATCAGTTAGGATGAAAACAAAGTTTGGCTGCTCCTGAGCGATGGCGATTACCGTGCTTAATAGTAGAGCTATCGGTAGGAGAATAAGGCGAATCATTATCAATCTATTTAGCACAATCACTTATTTGGGCGCGGCCGCAGGTGCAGTGGGAGGTTTTAAGAATAGGCTCTAGCAGTAGAAGCTTCCGTTTGCCGGATCATTAGCGATACGGACCTAGTGGTCTATTTGCCACGCAGCACAAGCCCATTCAACCAGAACGCTCCCTTTTTGTCTCCGGTCGGCATTACCGTGATCGAAGCCTTACCGTTCTCCTTTACGGAAAAGCTGATTTCTCCGCTCAACGGTTCTTGCTCCATGATCCGAGCTTTGTCCCAATAGCCCATCGGCGCAGAGCGCCCGTTCTGAGACCAGCTACCGTTGGCGTCTTCTATACCATACTGAACTTGCGTAAGTAGCGGCCCACCCCCAGTTCGTGGGTGATGATAAGTCTTTAATTCATAATCTCCAGCCGGAAAGCCTGAGAACGTAAGGACAATTCGTTGGTCGTCGGTATACAGTCCGTCCGCTCCGACGTAACTCAAATTACCGAAGAGCGTTGCGTAGTCAGACCACTCAAGGTCTTTGCCGGATATTGTGATCTTGGCACCGTTAAAGTCAGACAAAGTGTAAACAAGGCCGGCATCTGACCAGGGTTTCCAGCCAATTTCATTTAAGGTGCCCTCCTTTCCTAAGTCGAGGTGAACAACCGGAACCTCCCGGTAGGGTTTAACTTTACTTAAAGCGTTGGCTTCATAAGCGACGGTAGTGATTTTTGTCTTACCCGAAGCAAGACCTGGAGAAGAGGCTGTAACAACGATCTCTCCGGGCGAAGCACTGCTACGCACGTACATCGCTGCCCAGCCAAATTCGGGAAGTGCTGGATGAATTGCCTTCAAAGGGTCATCCAACAGTTTACCAGCTCCGGTAACGGTAAATGTAATGGGGTTCACGGCATCAACGACGGGATTGCCAGCGGCATCCAGTACGCGAGCATGGACAATCCGTAGGTCTCCCCCACCCGCTTCAAATGGTACAGGAGTTTTACTGAAACTTACTTCTAAGCTGCTAGCCTTGCTCCCCTTCGAGATGCTATGCGTTGCCACAACCTTGCCGTTTACCCAAGCCTTTGCATCCAGCGTACCCGCCTGAAAATGGTGCTGAAAATAGAAGGTTGGATGGCTAAGCATATTCTTATCGTTACTCCTTCCTGGGCGCTCCTTTCCAATCAGCTTTCCATCATGAAAAAGCTCGACTTCTTCGGCGTTAGAAAAAACCCTGACCAAGCCGTCATAGCTTGCACGTTCATCGGCGATGTGTACCATCGGCTCCGTTCCGTACTCCGCCCGGTACCAGTGATAGACGGGGCGCGGCCGTCGGAAGAAATCGAGTAAGCCAGAACGCGATCGATAGCTGTGGCGTTTGCCCTCGATGATGATTTGGTTGTAGTCAGCGCCCACCCATGCGAGGGCCCCAAAGGTCCGCGCTGTTTTCAGGTAGCGATTAATAACAAGCTGATTACCTTCTGCATCGTGGGTATTGCGGTGCTCCATACTCAGGGTCCAGTCACCATCAGGGATGATGGCGTTGCGGTAATCCATTGTGGCGTAGACATCAGAGATTCCGGCATTCGGCCGGCCGGTCCAACCATTACTACTGGCTGAGGCGGTTAGCCGCCAGGGATCTTCTTCTTTTGCCGCGAAGTGCATCATAGGGATGTCTCCCCGATGATTAATACCTGCACCCCAAATGAAAATGCTGGGATGATTACGATGACTACGAATCGTGGTCCGAAGTGCTGACTCCAGGTTGTCCCACCACTGCTGGTCTCCCCAATCAATCCATGTCGGTGCCTCTTCGTAGACTAGGATCCCCAGGCGATCACAAGCTTCAATGAAGCTTTCATCCTGGGTGTAATGACTTAGGCGAATGCAGTTCATTCCTGCATCTTTGTACTGTTGCGCTTCAGCTAGGCCGAGTGCATCTGGCGTAGCATCTCCAATGATCGGATAATTCTGGTGGCGGTTTACCCCGACCAACCAAAGCGGCTTACCATTGAGCATAAATTTTTGCCCGTCTACCAAATCAAACCAGCGGATTCCTAGCGGATTTTCGGCAAAATCGACGGGCGTTTCTCCTTCATAAATGGTTGAATGTACACGGTACAGGTAAGGGTTGTCCGGGCTCCACAAATGCAGGTCTTCCGTAATGGCGGCCGACTGTCGGAAGGTGTGTTCCAGGCCAGCACCAATATTTGCCCGTTGTTCTAAAGCGTGTAGAACCAGGCCGTCCGCATCAATGATGCGGGTGACAATCCTTGCCAAGGTAGCATAGTTGTTTTCGTTGCGAATGCTTGTTTTGACACTAATCGTCGCATCGTGATTCCGGACACTTGGCGTAGTGATGTGCACACCGGCATTGAAGGATTCGTAGTTGTACGTAACGTGCAAGGGATTGGTGACCACCAAGTAAACGTCGCGGTAAATACCACCATACTTAATGTAATCGGTCTTGTGTGGGTCCGGAGGTGTATGTTCATTAGCAGAATTGTCAGCTTTGACAACAATTAGGTTTTTTTGACCAGGATTAATGTAATCCGTTACGTCAAAATGAAAGGGGGTGTAGCCCCCAACGGCGTACTGGCCAACGTGTTTCCCGTTGACGTACAGGTCCGTTACCTGGTGTACGCCTTCAAATTCAATTACAAACCGATTGCCTGGAGTATTCGGCACCTCCAGCTGCTTGCGGTACCAACTCACATCGCGCAGGTATTCAAGTTGAGGGCGGGAATTCATGGTACTGTCCATCTCGAGGCTTACCAACTCCGGAGCATGAGGCACAGACACCAGTTCCCAATCTGAGTCATCAAAACCTAAAGCGGTTGGATCTCCCTTTCCTTCTCCGAGCTGAAACCGCCAATCGTTATTGATTCTAATCTTTTGCCGATCACCCAAAAGTTCATTCTGTGTCCATAAAGGGGTAAAGGCCAGGATAGATAGAATGATTAAGAGAAGGCGCATTTTTTATGTTTTAGTGAATGTATGGACAATGTTAAATAACCAGGGAAGCATGCTAATGACTAACGCACCCCAGGCCCCATTGCTCGCTGCCGTTGGTTCATCATTTTTCTCTCCGCTTTTAGTGAACCTTCGATATGTGGATCTTCCCAACCGTGCGGAATGTTTTTAGCGTCCCAGGTTTCGTAAGCAGTAATTAGTCGGGCTAATATTTCCGGCTCATCTTCCGCGATATTGTTACGTTCGTAAGGGTCTGCCTTTAGGTTAAACAGCATCATTTCTTCCTTTCTAGCGTCCTTGCAAAGCTTAAAGTCTCCATCACGGACTGCGTACTCCCAGCCGCCAACCGCACGCCAAAACAATTGGTCGTGCGGTCCTGCGCTTTCTTTGCCGTGCAGGAAAGGTATCAGGCTTTTGCCATCTAGCAATTGATGATTAGCCTGCTCACCTCCAGCTGCCTGGAGGAAAGTCGGAAAAAGGTCTAGTGCGGAAACTACTTCAGCATAAGTGTTTTCAGCGGGAAGACCCGCGGGCCAGGTAATGAAGAATGGCACTTTGATTCCTCCTTCAAATAGCATTCCCTTATAGCCGCGGAAGGGTCGGTTATCGGCATATTCTCCTCGTCCACCATTATCGCTGAGAAAAACAACGATGGTATTTTCTTTCATCCCGTTAGCAATCAGGGTCGAGTCTATTTTCCCAGCACCGGCATCAACGGCGTTGATCATCGCGGCGTAAATGCTGCGGCCGCCGTATTCGATGTGTTTGGTTTGCTCCAGGTAGCGGGCTGTGGCGTGGTCCGGAGCGTGGGGCGCGTTATAGGCAAGATAGATAAAGAACGGTTTGTCTTGCTGTCCTTTATTGATGAAAGAAACGGCTTCATCCGTGAAGTTGTCCGTCAAATAAGTTAATTCGGTGGTGTCTACGGCTATACTGTTGCGGTAGATCGTTTTTAATTCAGTATCTGGTTTACCCCAATAATTGGTTCCACCACCGGCGAAGCCGAACCAATGGTCAAAACCCTGAGCTGGAGGCCGTAAATCTGGGTGGTCGCCTACGTGCCATTTACCAATAGCAGCGGTACGATATCCCTGCTCCTTTAATGCTTCCGAAATCATCACCTCTGAAAGTGGAGTACCGACTGTTTCATCGTTGTTTCCGTGATAAGGCATATTGCAATCATGACCAAAGCGCGCTTGGTAACGCCCCGTCAACAACCCAGCCCGAGACGGGCTGCAATAGGGATGAGATACATAACCGTTGGGGAAAATAGTGCCCTGGCTGGCCAGTCGATCTAGATTTGGTGTTGGGATGTCGGTACTTCCGTTGAAACCAACATCGGCCCAGCCCTGGTCATCGGTCAGAATGAGAATAATATTTGGCGGGGATTCGGACGAGCCATCTTTCGCTGTCGAGTCATCCTTTCCGTTGCAGGATAGCAGGGCCAGTATTAGTATTAGTGAACAAGTAGTTTGTCGCATAGCTCCTTACTTTAATTAAATTTGAATGTCCGATTTGCTTTTTTATGCGGTAAACGAAGATGTTGGGCTCCGAGCTTTAGTCTAGCATTGGTTGGTAAGGGTCATCTGGTTCGAATAGATGAAATGATCGAGGCAAAATCAAAGTTGTCATCTTCTTCGGAAAGCAAATATGCCTCATCCCCTTTTCACGGACTTGCACTGTGGGTTAAATCCTAAACACAACGGGGTAATTATAGTGATAACTCGGGGCTTTTAGAAAGGGTTTTTCTTGATATACCTAACTTGAGATATGGCCTTAAATCTGTTTCGATGAAATTCAAATTCCACCTACCGCTACTCCTACTTGTTTTCTTCCCTTTCTTCTCCTCTGCACAAGTGCCGCTCCCGAATGTGGTGGTGGTACTGGCGGACGATGTGGGGCCAGGAGACCTTTCTGGTTACCGGCGAATGCTCGGTGAGAAAGTAATTGTTGAAACCCCAAACCTCGATAAACTAATGAGGACTGGCACCTCCTTCACTGATGCCCATTCCCCCAATGCCCTTTGTGCCCCCTCCCGGTACGCCATAATGACGGGAAATAACACCTATCATAGCTATGCGCCTTGGGGCGTATGGGGAGCTTATCAGAAGAGTCCAATCAAAGAAACAGACATGACCCTAGGGAGGCTGATGCGGCAAGCCGGTTATCAAACTGCATTTCTTGGCAAGTGGCACCTCGGGGGAGATTATTATAAGAAAGGCTCTAAAGAAATTTATCGAAATGGAGACCGGTCAAAGCCTGAATTAGAGGTAGACATAAGCCAAATTGTCGGAAAAGGTCCACTCGAACGGGGCTTCGATTACAGTTTTGTCTACCCTGCGGGCATTCAGGCGGTTCCATATGCGGTATACGAAAACGATGCTTGGCTCCCCCTATATCCAGGCTCTGAAATTACGGAAGTAACCCAGAAAAAGGTGAATCGCTTCGGCTTTAAACTTGACAAACTTCAAGGCCTAGGTGATTCGAACTGGAATGCTTTTGACATGGGAGCTTTATTGGCTAACAAAGCGGTTCAATACATTAAGGGAGCTGCTAAAAATCAGCCACTGTTCATGTATTACTGCAGTCAGGCTGTTCATCTTCCACACACGCCACCTATTGTTTTAGGAGGAAAAGAGATTAGAGGTACTACTCCGACCAGCCATATTGATATGGTGAAAGAACTCGATGTACAAGTTGGGATGATCCTTAAAGCACTGGACGAAAAAGAGGTCTTAGCAGAAACCCTATTCATTTTTACGTCAGATAACGGTGGCCTGCTCAGAAAAGAGAGTATTGAAGCCGGTCATAATTCTCCAGGCATTTATCGCGGAGGGAAAAATCAGGCATTCGAGGGAGGCCATCGGGTGCCTTTCATAGCAAGCTGGCCTGGAAGAATTCCGGCCGACGTAGTGGCTCCGAACCTGATTTCCGGAACCGATATCATGGCAACGCTTGCTGACATCACTAATCAGTCGTTGGCCCCGCATCAGGGTATGGACTCTTACAATATTCTTGCCACTCTACTTGGCCAACCGGGTGCTCCCTCTCGGGATTATTTAATGATTCAAGGCGGGACAGATCGAAAGGTGATATTTCGCGACGGTGCTTGGAAACTTATTATGCAGTCGGATCAGGAAGGTGAAAAATTCAAGCCTGTATCTCTTTTCAACCTCAGTAATAATGCGGAGGAGAATTCAGGAGGAGACTTGATCGGACAGAAAAAGTATGCTGCTAGGGTAAAAGATATGTTGAATCGGTATACCACCATTCGGAAAGGCAAACTACGCACCGATAACGTAAGGGCCGGGGATTAATCCTCCGTCTGTTCCAAGTAGACATAATAGGCGCCAATGTTTTCTCCCGAATCAAGATTAAACCAGGTCTGTAAGAAAGTCTGACCCTTCGGTAGCGACACCTCAAAGGTTACTTCCTCGTCCGCAGCAGTCACCGGTACAGTCTCATCAAAATCGCCAACTTTTAGGCGAGCCGTTTTA
>CAYPIM010000002.1:67918-87427 GCA_964410795.1 uncultured Lewinella sp.
AGCAGTCACCGGTACAGTCTCATCAAAATCGCCAACTTTTAGGCGAGCCGTTTTAGGAGAGATACTTCGACTAGGGGGTTGATAATACTTATCGCCAGGATATCTCCGAATACTGTCTGCAGGAGGAGGCGACATTAGTTCGTTAATGGCCATTTCACTCTCGCGAGGCCAGCGGCGAAGGCTAATGAGATAACTCCCGGCAGAAGCGACATCAATATCCCAAAAGCCGTTTGCCCGCATAGCGTTTCTTACGTGCTCCTGGCTATAGGGAACATGATCTCCATGCCAGAATTGGGCGCTTAGTACGGTCTCCGGCTGTTCTTCGCTACCAACAACAGAAGCATTAAACTTATCAAAGTTCTCGCCGATGTCTTCCCACCAAACTTCGTAAGCCTTCGCCATTTCTTCCACCTTCTGCGGGTACTCATCGTTAAGAACCTCTTTCTGACCAGGGTCTGTAGCCAAGTTGAACAATTCTCCATTGACAAAGCGCCAACGGCCGGCCATCATGGCATATTTCTTGTACTTGATCGGTAGGTCGTTGTCCAGTTTTTGCCCAAAGGTGATCTGGTTTTGGACGCCAAGAATCCGATCTGACCAGTCTGCCTGATCACCCTGAAGTAATAGATTTTTGAGACTTAGACCATCGAAGTCAATGGGCTTGGGAAGTTCAAGATCAAGTAGGTCCACCATCGTGGGTAAAACATCAATATGGGCGGTCAACGCGTCGATACTTTGGCCGCCCTTTAGCCCACCTGCTGGCCAACTAATAGAGAGCGGCACTCGGTGGCCTCCTTCATATGGTGCGCCCTTCAAGGCTCTCATGCCAGCATTAAAACCTAGCCCAGAACCTGGCTTAAAGCCGTCCCGGGTACCATTGTCTGTCATGAAAATGAAAATGGTGTTTTCCAGAAGATTCTTCTTTCCCAGGAAATCCCAGAAGGTGCCGACGTTCTCATCTATTGAAGCAATCATACCGTAGAACCAAGCCATTCGGTCTGGGACATCAGGATTGTTTAGGTAAGGTTCGACGTACTTCCTCGGAACGTTGAGAGGGCCATGAGGAGCATTCGTAGCCAGGCAGAGAAAAAAGGGGACATCTTCACGCTGATCAATAAAATTCATTGCTTCCTGAAACCAAACGTCCGTACAATAGCCTTTTGAAGCTTCAGGCTCTCCGTTGCGGAGGTAAGTATCATCATAATAATCATTACCCCAATAATCAGGTGTTTCGCCGATGACTCCGCCGCCGTGAACCAGTGACTCCTCAAATCCCCGATCTCCAGGCCGAAAGGGATAATTATCCCCCAGGTGCCATTTCCCAAAAATACCGGTTCGGTAGCCGTTGGTGGAAAAAATATCTGCCATGGTTACTTCTTCCCTGCTGAGGTGGTGACGTCCCATGTAAGTCATCCAGACACCGGTGCGGGCGGAGTACCGACCGGTCAGCAGCGCCGCCCTTGAAGGTGCACAGGTAGGATCTACGTGAAAGTCTTGGAATATCGTCCCGTTTTCAAGCACACGATCCATGTTAGGCGTTTTCAATATTGGATTACCATTGAAACTAAAGTCTCCGTAGCCCTGGTCGTCGGTAATTAAAAGAATGACGTTCGGCTGCTTAGGCGTTTCGGGTACTTCAGTGAGTGTACAGGTTGCCAGTAGCAAGCCAACAGCCGCCATCAGAGCAAATAACTGGAACGTTTTTAAGTAAGTCCTGATTTTCATGAAGTGTTTCTTAATCTAGATTTTTCACCTGAACTATTACTGCTTAATAAACCTTACCACTGCTGATACTTCTTGATTTGACACACGTATGAAATAAGCTCCTGGCTTTAAGCTGCTGACGGATAAGATTAGTTCTTCAGGTAGGATGTCTAATTTCTTTACCATCTGGTTTCGGCCAGCAGCATCAATGACTTCAAAGATTGTCTCTTCAGTGGATCCAATACTTTTGAGGATAAGGATATCACGTCCGGGATTGGGAAACACTTCCAGCGGGGTTCCACGAAAAGATTGCCCTATTATGCTTGTAGGTTCCTCGATTATGATCACAGTGTTGTCATCCGCAAATCCCATATCGTTATCAACTGACATAAAGACCAGCAATAATAATTGATGGCCAGTAGGAAGGTCATTGCTAAACGGCACGGCGGTACCATCATCAAACGTAGTAGGAAGCGTATAGTCGAAAGTCCTTTCACCTGCATTATTGGCCTCGCCGCTAATAACGACGTTAAATGTACTGGTGTTAACGATGGCAAAGTTTTCGTTTACTTGGCGCACCATCATGGCAACGTAGTTTAAGTCTTCTTCCGTTTCCTGTGTTTTACCCGTGCCGTATCCAATGGTAGCGGAAAAGGTCTCTCCGGCTTCAAAGACTGGCTGCATCGTTCCGGCAGGAATGTAGTCAGCTTTATTCACGAAGGAAACAAAGCGTTCCCGATCTCCAGTATCGGCAGTGATGATAATTTCAGTATTATCGTTAACGGGAGGAGTCTCGCCTACAATGCTCATCTCAATCAACAATATCAGTTTATGGCCGGTGGGGAGTTCATTGGTGATGGGGATCTCCGAGCCGTCATCGAAGTCTGTGGGTAATGAATATTCAAACCTTATATCGTCCACATTAGGAGCTGAGTTATTCACGATTACGTTGAATGAACTGGTCTTTACGGTCTCAGCGTTTTCATCTACCTGACGAACCATCATAGTGATAAGATTCAATGTTTCTTCAACACCAGCGGAGCTCGCTGTAGCGTAAGAAATATTCACGGGAAAGGTGCCGCCGCTTAAAAATGTAGGCACGGTTCCAGTATCGGGTATATAGTCTTCTTTATTGGTCCAATTTATACTTCGTGCACGGTCCGGGGCTACTTGGGTAATAATCTCTGTATTTGCGTTGGCAAAACCTGCATCGTCATCAACAGACATAAAAATGAGCAGAAGCAACTTATGACCTTCCGGTAACTCCGCCGAAGTTGGAATAGCAGTATCATCGGCAAACTCTAAGGGGAGCGTATAGTTGATGGTTCTCCTGTCCTGATTTCTGGCACCACCATTAACAACCGCGTTAAACGCGCTGGTATTAACGATGTTGAAGCTTTCATCTACCTGGCGCAACTGCAGGGCTACGTAGTTGAGGTCTTCTTCGATGCCATCTACAATCCCTGTTTGGTAAGCGATCTCGGCGTTGAACCGTTGGCCGGCGTTGAATACAGGCAAACTACCTCCTTCAGGAACGAAATCCTCCCGGTTGGTGAACGAGATCAAACGCTCCCGGTCGGGGCCGTTATCACGTGAAATTTCGCGGGTGAATGCAAAGGTCTGCAGGGCGCAGCTGCTGATAAAACCGCCCGTATCAGAAAAGGAAACTTCCACCAAATTTTCACCGTTCAGGAGTAAACTGTACGGGACAGGGATTTCAAGCAAGCCAAAAAATATATCGCGGTCCGCCTGAATGTCGCCCCTGTAATCACTGGGCACTTCAACTGAAGTCCCGTTTACAAATACGGATGGGATCCTTTCCGAACCGGGTAACCGCCCTATACCCAAACGCAATATGGCTTCCCCTTGCTCGCTAACACTAACTCCGGGTAAAGTGAAAGTAATCGGTTGTGCGCCTGTGATTGCTTGTTTGTAGGTCGTTGCGTAAGTTTTTTCTTCCGTTGAAGACTCCACCACTTCCGGAGCAGAGGAAAAACTTAGTTCAAGAATCATACAGGCCTCTTCTCTAAGGGTAACGGAAGTAGGCATCACGGTCATTTCGCTTACCTCTAATGTAGGAACATTAAGGGCTTCGTCCAGGTAAAGGTGCTTAACCTTTACTCCAGTAACGTTGGTTACTGATACGCCAAAGGTGCTAAGGTCTATTTCCTGCTCTGCTTCGGCAAGACTATTAAGAATAAGATATCCTTTATCGTTTTCTTCATCTACGAATGCATCCACCAATATATCTGCATCCGAGGAATAGGAATCAATTCGGGTGCCCCGTACATCACTCCATAGCTCATAAAACTTGACTACCTCAGTAAAAACCCAATCTCCCGAGTAATCAGCCGGCTCATTCGCCCGGCGAAGCAAACGCCAGGGATAAGGAAGATTCGGTCCATTTCCTCCGAAGAAAAAGTCTGCTTTATGCAAGGCGAAAGGAACCGTTTTCTCAATAATATTCGGCCGTTCCATAAACTGCATCATCATGGTTGAAAACGACTTCAGAATATACCAATCACGCCCTGGTGACCAGGGGTCACCATAGAAGTCGTTGAGCTGAGCGCCATATTCGGAAATAACCATTGGCTTAATCTGACCATCCTGAATAGTACTGTAGTGTTCAACCATGTCAAGCGTAGCTTCCATGTTCGAGCCTTTACGTAATAGCTCCCTGCCCCCAAGACTGTGGAAGTCGTAAAAGTGCAATGAGTAGAAGTCCATTTCCGAGCCAACCTCATCGATGAATCGTTTCCAGCGCTCTTCCCACTGGCCAAACAGCTGATTGTTCTCCGGAAGAAGCCCAGTTTTTTCGAAGTCAGGAAATGCCGTGCAGTAACCACCAATCAGGCTTTCAGGGCTGTACTTTCTTACGGAGTCCGCAATCGTAAGGTGCATATCAAATATATCGTCTATGTTGCCGCCGCCATACAGATTAGCGTCAACCAGTGGCCAAACTGGCTCATTCATTACCTCTACGAACGTTGGCCGGGGAGTGCCATTCGTTCCACCACTGCCATAACCATCGCGGATAAAACGGCCCACAAACTCCCCCGTAGCCGATCCAAAAGGCTCTTCTATCGTATTGATGGTTGAGAAAAACCAATGTTCGGCGGTTGGGGCATTCGCATTGACCGGATTTGCCCCGTTGGGATAAAAAGGTACGGACTGGGCAGCCGTAATAACCCGCCCCTTTTCAAGGCCATGGCGCTCCGTCCGGTTAGCATAGTTGCTGTTTAAGCGGTTTCCCCAATCAGTTATACTCGCGGGGTCAGCAAAGCCCTCCCGGGCCGGGTCTTCATCAACCTGAGAGGATGCGAAGCGCATCCGTCCGGTTTCACGGCCGAAGTAAGCATCGTAAACATTAACAAGCGTATCCAGCTTTTCAACGATTCCGTTGTAGTCCGAATCGTCCGCTGAGGAATGCAAAACAATGAACTTTTCACGTTGGAAGGAATCAATTCCGCCAACTATATGCCGAACATCAAAATTGACATTTACACTTATCTGGGCAGCTAGTGTTCCCGTTAAAAAAAAGGCTGGTACAAAAAGCAAAAGGCTGGTTAGGGCTCGCATGATGATAGTTTTATGATGATTGGCTAGTTAATGAGTCTACGAAATCAATTTAAAGCATGTCAATGCTTTTTGTCAAAACAATCTGCTGTCTATATCATTCAAGCCGCCAGGTTCGGATCCAATCATAGCTAGTAGTTCGCCCTTTCCTATTCATTTTTGCTAGCAATCCTCCGTCTTCCGTTACGGGGTTCCAGTCGTAGGTTTCGATGGCCATGTGTAAATAGGCAGGCATGTTAAAACCAATACTAGGCTTGATGGAATAAACATATTCTCCATCAAGGTAGAAGCGGAGCTCGTCAGGAGATTTCCACCAACAACCATAAACATAGTATCGTTCCCAATTCTTAGTTCTTAGTGTCATCTGGCCTTGGATTTGAGTAGGTTCAGGGTTGCATTCCGTCCGCCGGTGGATAGCGTTAGAGTGGAAGATCTGGTCCCAATCCCCCACCCAATCCTCTTTAAGCGGAGAAACCGTTCCTACACATTCCAGGATGTCCAGTTCTTGTTTTTGCTCACAATCATATTTAGACATGAGCCAAAAGGTGGTTGACATTTCAGTATGGTTGGCCTTTATCCGCGCTTCATAATACCAGCCGTGTTGGCCCGGGTTCCAGGAGCGGACAATGCCGCCGTAATATAAAAACGTATCGCCTTCTATTACCTGCGGTTCGTCAAGCACCCCCACCTCAACCCGAAGCTTGCCGCCCTTCTGTTTGATGTTTTTTGCCTGAAACAAACCCGGCGGACGACCAATCCAAGTAAAGTCGTTACCCACAGGTTCAACTTGCCATTTCTCCTGATCGATGGAACGGCCGCTAAACTCATCAGACAACTCGGCTACCGGCACCCAGGATTTTCCACTTGGTTTTGGATCTTCACCACTAACAAACGTAGGTTGCGAAATGAGAAATAGCGGGATGAGTAAAATTATACTAATGAAAAACACCTTCATGTTCTTTGAAGTTATTGACATGTTACTAAAATATGGGGCAGGTAACAGGGACCTACTAAACCACTTGAGTAAGAATTCCCTATGAAGGAAACCACACTACTGGATACTCTTGATTTTCAGCCTCTCCCCCGCCCTCTTGCGTCGGTGTATATGTAGTACTTTCGTACCCGCCTCAGGCTCAGGCGATCGAGTAGCAAAGCATCCAGTAATGTTAGTTACTTCACAGGTTCCAGCCTGAAAGCGTATTGGTAATGAGTTGCTGGAACACGGTACTTTTCCTCTGGCGCTGCTTTCATGCTCCAGCTGTTGAACCCTCCGACTCCCATTTGCTGATGATCAAGATTGAGGGTTATGTATCCAGCATCTTGTAACTCACAGATGAGTTGTGCCTCTTCAAGGTTTTCTGTCGTGTAGGGGTAGGCGCTGAATTGAAAATTAGCGCCAGATATTTTCAACCCTTTACCCGATTCGTCCATAAACAATGCCCAATTTGTTCCCGTCCGGTTGCCGTTGGCCTGTGGGTACACATAACTGGTCATCAGATCAGTCAGCGGTGTCTGGTAACGACCAAAAAAGGCTGACCGGTTACGGTCAATATAATTTTCGTGTGGACCTTTTCCGAGGTACTCAACTTGCTGGTAACTAGAGGGGATTCCTAGCTGAAGGCCAATCCTTGGCATTTCCGGGAGGCCACTGGTTGGGCTAAAGTCTACCTTAATCGTCAGGCTACCATCCTCTCCCATTTTGTAGGCAATAGTTTGTGCCGCTTTACCATTGGTAAAGGTTTGGGTTGTCGTTACTTCCCCTACACCGTTTTCATTCATTCCCATTTTTAGGTCGCCCGCTTTGACCTCAGCAGCTGCCTTTTTCCAGTAAGCCAAGCGGTTTGGGGTTCTATAACCGATACGATCGTTGTCCGTAATGGCCCGCCAGAAATTGGGCTTCAGCGGAGCTTTGATGAATTCTGTTCCGTTCGCAACGTAGCTAATCAGGAATCCTGTTTTACCACTGATGATGGCTTTGTTGCCGTTGGCGCTTAAGGTTATGTCTCCGGTTATAGGGTCCAATCTGCCACTGTCTTCATCCATAGCTCCTTCAACCATTTTTGCACCTGCGGCCGCGCCTACGGCACCTCCAGGAAGTGTAAACTGAGCCTTGGCGACTGAGCTCCCTTTAGGCGCCCACTTCATATCTTTTTTCTGCACAGCATGCAGGTTAATGTGGTATGCTTTTCCAGCTTCCGGTGTATGGTCAAACGGCACTTTGTAACGGTAAGTGTCTGAGGTGTTTCGCTGCCTGCCTATCTGCTTAAGAACACCCTCACTCACGGTTTCACCATCTGCAATTATTTCAAAAACAAAGTCATAGTCGTCCGCTTGAAGGAAAGCCCGGCGGTGGGTAATTTGAACCTCCTTTTTGTTGTTGTCAAAACCTAAAAAGGCAAAGGGTTGATGAACGTATTTAAACTCTTCCATGACCGGCTTCGGCGTTTGGTCAGAATTAATGACTCCGTTAATACAAAAGCTGAAGTCATTGATCGGGTGCCCAAAATAACCACCGTAGACGTATTGCTCACAGCCATCTTTCTCCACCAGGATACCTTGGTCCATCCAGTCCCAGACAAATGCTCCGGCAATTCGCTTGCTCTGGTGAATTACGTCCCAGATTTCCTTCAGTGAACCGTTTGAATTGCCCATCGCGTGAGTGTACTCGCAACTGATCACCATTTTATCTCCGTCCTGACTGGCGTCCATTGCCTGAAACTCTTCCACTGTCGGGTACATGCGGCTAATCATGTCAGTGACATGATGCGGGTCAGCAGGCGTAGTTTTAGACTGCGGCGAAAGCGGTCCTCCCCCGCCATTAGCGCCTTCGTAGTGGACCAATCGGGTTGGATCTTTGTATTTGATCCAACCAGTCATGGCCGCATGGTTGGGCCCCAAGCCTGACTCATTACCAAGACTCCAGCTAAAGATAGAAGCGTGGTTTTTATCACGTTCGACCATCCGGATGGCCCGGTCCAGCATAGCATTAGCCCAGAGCGGATCGTTGGTTAACTCCCCACGCAAACCATGGCTTTCCACGTTGGCTTCGTCCATAACGTAGATACCGTATTCATCGGCAAGATCGTAGAATTCGGGATTGTTTGGATAATGACTTGTCCGGACAGCGTTAAAATTGGCTTGCTTCAGCAGGTGCATATCCCGTTCCATATCAGCATAAGTAACTGTTTTCCCGCGGGTTGGGTGATGATCATGCCGATTGACACCGTAAAGCTTTACTGGCTTTCCGTTCACCTTAAAAACTCCCTTATCTGATTCAAATTTACGAAAGCCAATTCGTGTAGATTTTACGTCAACAACTTCTCCCGTACTATTAGTTAATGAAAGGATTAAGGTGTAAAGGTTTGGGTGTTCTGCGCTCCATTTCTGCGGATTTTCTACCGGCATATTAAAGATATCAAAAGCAGGTTCCCACCGTTGGGCAAAGTAGAATTTGGAGATTTTATCAGCATCAATGGTTTGCTGTGCGGTAACGATACCCTTTGCATCAAATAATTTAGCAGACATCTTCCAGCCCTTTGTTTCTACGAAACGCTTCATCTTAGGGCGAACTTTAAGCACAGCATCTTCGTACTTGTCGTCAAGCTCAGTGCGAACGGCAAAGTCAACAATACTGATTTGAGGCTCTGCCATCAATAAAACATCACGGTGAATACCGCTTAGTTTCCAGTGGTCTTGCATTTCTAGAAAAGAGCCATCTGAGTAGCGATAAACCTTTACAATCAAGGTGTTTTCGCCCTCTGCTAAGTGATCCGTCACGTCAAACTCGGCGGGCAAACAACTATCCTGGCTATAGCCTACCATTTTGCCGTTTACATAGACGTAGAAAGCAGAGGTTACCCCTCCAAAATGTAAAATTTTCCGCATTCCGGTCCAGCCTGCTGGTACTGAGAATTTTCTTTGGTAGATGCCAACGGGGTTGTCTTCCGGGGGGATGGTTGGGTAGTCATAGTTGCCGAAAGCATGCTTTGAATTGGTATAGATCGGTATACCAAACCCCTGCATTTCCCAGTTGGTAGGTACTTCTATCGGCTTCCAATCCTTGAATTTAGAGCTCAGAAAATCTTCAGGGACATCAGCAGGTTTCGGGCTGAAATTAAAATTCCAGGTACCATTTAATTCAACTACTCGGTCAGAATCCTTACGTTTAGTACTAAGTGCTGCTGTCTCATTCGGGTAGGAATAAGCAGTTGCTCTGCCCGGTAGTTTATTGATATCGGTTACCCGGGGGTTCTGCCAATCAGGTTGGGCCGCAAGGGAAGCAAACGTAAAAAGCAATAGTGCCACGCACATCAGGGCGCGGCCGCAGGTGCGATGAAAGGTTGAAAAGAGCAAAGTAGGTTTGAACATAGTTGTAGCGTTGACTAGAGGTCCAAAACTATGCTCGACGTACCAATGGTAGTAACAGGCTGAGGTTAATCAGCGAAGCAAATGGTTATATCCCCTTGTTTTTCTTATTCTGATTTACGTATTCACTTGGCACGATACCGAACTGGCGCTTAAAGCATTTTGAAAAATAGCTCGCCGTATTAAAGCCAGTCATATACATCACTTCTTTGACCGAATAGTTGCTATTCTCCAGCAACTGCACGGCCCTTTTAAGCCGAACCGTTCTTACAAATTCACTGGACGACTGCCCCGTCAGGGCCTTCAGCTTAAGGTACAATTTACTTCGGGACACCCCCATCTCGCGTACGAGTTGATCTACACTGAATTCAGTGTTTGACATATTCTCCTCCACAATATCCATAGCCTGACGTAAGAAGAGTTCATCAGAATCCGTGACGGTTACTTCCGCCGGCTCAGTTATCACCTCTCTGCGGAAACGATCACGCAGGATATTTCGATGCTGTACAATATTGAGTATTTGCTGGCGTAGCGACTCGTGGTTAAATGGCTTGGTTACGTAACCATCTGCACCGTACTTCAGGCCTTCGAGCATGCTTTCTTCATTGTCTTTTGCGGTAAGTAGGATTACGGGGATGTGACTCGTTTGTGGGGTACTCTTTAGTTTCTGGAGAACTTCTATTCCATCAGTGCCTGGCATCATGACGTCGGAGATGATGATGTCCGGCAATGAAGTTTGTGCCAGTTCAAGACCACTCTCTCCCCCATCTGCGGCAATGACCCTAAAGTCATTAGCGAAGCTCCGTCGAATATAGTTTCTTAAGTCTGGATTATCGTCAATGTAAAGAAGAAGTGGAGAGTCCTCATTTTCTTCCTGTCTAAGCAGAAAACTTCCCTGCAGTTGCAGGGCATTCTGTTCTTCTTCCCGGTTGTTTTCCTCTGGCATAAAATAATCTACAGGATCTGATTCCGGAACATAGTCCTTCAGATCTCGCTGTTCAATTTCGGACTGTGGGTATACCGATTTATCTAAAGGCAGGCGGAGGTAAAAAATAGATCCTTCTCCAACCCTACTGGCTACATCGATCAGACCACGGTGCAGGCCTACCAGGCTTTTGGTGTAAGCCAACCCGATACCCGTTCCTTCTCTATTGTTCGGGTCGTCTTTATGATCTCCCTTATAGAATCGATCAAAAATGCGCTTAAGTTTTTTAGCGGACATGCCCTTCCCGGTGTCCTCAATCGAAATAAGAAGTGTTCCGTATCCGGGCAACTGCTTTTTAAAGCGTCCATCCTTATTTGTAAGCTTTTCGATGGTGACCGTAATCTCTCCACCTTCAGGAGTAAACTTAAAAGCGTTGGATAAGAGATTAAAGAGGATTTTTTCAACCACTTCCGGTGCGAACCAGGTTGTAATTGGGCGTTCTTCAGCAATAACTTTAAAGTTGATGCTCTTTTTCGTAGCCAGAAATTCAAAGGGAGCAACGGTTTCTTCTACGTATTTTACCACATTACTCTTACTAACCTTTAAGCTAAGTTTTCCTTGTTCCAATTTTCGAAAATCCAGCAATTCATTCACTAACCTTAAGAGGTATTTGGAATTCTTGTACATCAGGTGATAGTACTGGTTACGCTGATCCGGATCGATACCCGATTGGTTCCGAATTAACGACTCTAGTGGACCGGCAATTAGAGTAAGCGGTGTGCGGAATTCATGAGAGATGTTCGTGAAAAATTGCAGTTTTAGCTGGTTCAGCTCTTCGGTCTTCTCTTGGTCCAGTTTTTTCAGTTCAATCTTATTCTTCTCTTTTATATCGATTATCGAGTACCGTCGAATTAGGTACAGAAACCCGAGAACCAGTAAGCCATACAAGAGGTAAGCCAAGTTCGTGCGCCAAAAGGGAGGGTTTATGATTACATCAAACTGAAGCAATTCTTCGTTCCAAATTTCGTCATTGTTGCTTCCTTTTAACTGAAAAGTATAGTTGCCATCTGGCAGATTGGTATAGGAGGCCAACCGTTGACCGGGAGGAGGATAAATCCAGTCCTCATTAAATCCGTCCAGTTTGTACGCTATACGGTTCTTTTCTGGTGCAGAATAGTGGAGAACTCCTAGTTCAAAGGAAATTGTATTCTCATGGTGCGTTAATTCAATTCGATCCAGGTCATCAAAACTGCGGGGGAGAACAACTCTCCCCTCCCGTTTTTCTCCAACACTAATAGGCTTGTTGAGAATATTCATACCCGTGACGACGGGGCGTGCCTTGGTGGTATTCTTGCGGATAGATTCTGGGAAGAATACCGTCAAACCATTTACCCCACCAAAAACCATACTCCCATCGTTTTGAATACACGCTGCGATTTCACCAAACTCGTCGCTCTGCAAACCATCGTTTACATCAAAGTTTTCAAACACCTCCTTTTGCGGGTCAAAACGGCTCAAGCCATCGTTAGAGCTTACCCAAAGGAAGCCTCTCTCGTCTTCAAGAATACCCTTTATGACCTCATCAACCAGGCCGGAAGCTTTACCGTAACTCTTGAAATGGCCGGCGGTTCCTTCATCTCCTGGAACGAATTGGTTTATTCCGCCACCAAAAGTTCCTATCCAAACGGCTCCGGCCTTAGTTACATGAATGGGTAAAATATAGTTGTTACTCAAAGAGGAAGTATCACCAGGTTTGTTTTTGTAGACGTTGAATTCTGGCGCAGCTTTATCCGCTTGAGAAGCAGGGATCATTACCAGGCCATCTCCAGTACCAACCCATATATTACCTTTATTATCCTCCGCAATACTTCGAATAATCTGGCTAGGCAACGGAGTGCCATCCCCTTCTCCAATTCTTTGCCTTTTATAGTCTTTTTGCAAATTATCATCAGGCATCCAGCGGTGCAGTCCATTAAAGTAGCTGCCTACCCAAACAAATCCGCGGCTATCCTTGAATAGTGCAAACACGGATCCTTTGATATTTTTCACCGGCTTCACGGTTTCTGCCGGCTCCTTCAAATCAATACGAAATAAACCTGGCGAACTGTTTGAGCCAAAATACATAGCATGTTCAATCGCATTTTCAACCTCCAGTATTGCATAAACACGTCGAGGAGTCTCATAGTGTTTGAACGAAGATTCACTAGTGGGTACCAATGAACTATTACTGCGTTTAACGCCACCGCCATCAGATCCCACCCATATTCTTTCTTGAGAATCCTTGTAAATGGCACGAATCATATTCCCCGTCAGTCCTGTAGATTGCTCAGCGTCTTTATGGTGGAAGAATTGTTTGCGCATAGGATCAAATCGGTTCAGTCCTCCGCCACTGGTTCCTGCCCATATTACACGAGTATCATCTATATACAGGGAAGTGATGTCATTGCTACTCAGGCTTGCACCATCAAGTGGATCGTAGGTAAAATGCGCCAATTGCTCAGGAGATTCACCATTTCTGCCTACCGAATATTTGTACAAGCCCGTCGCTGCCCCAATCCACAACTGATCGTTTTCCCGATCGTAAGCCATCGCAGAAATCCCGGTTAGGGTCCCAACTCTTTCAAAGGTTTCACTATCAACTGCATTTTCGATGAAAAGCCCTCCGGCCCCGGCTAGTAGCATTTCTCCACTTGCTAGCTGCTGGATACCATTGATGGTGATATATTTTATCGCTTCAGAATCAATTCTATGAACAGTTATCTCCTCGCCTTCAATTACCCGATAAAGATTATTACTTGTATAGTACCAGATACTTCCAGCGGCATCCTCATACAAAGCCTGGATAAAAACAGGGCCTTCACCTTCATCTATTGGAATGGAAACAAAGTCATTCTCTTCCCCTTCTTGAAAATCATTCAGTAAGGCCAGTCCCTCATTCGTGCCAACCCATAATCGCCCTTTTGAGTCTGACAACATGGAGTTTATAGTATTGGAAGGAATAGAATTCGGATTTTCCGGATCGTGTGCCAACAACTGAAACTGATTCGTTGAACGGTTGTAATAATTAAGACCTTTTCCTGTAGTTCCTATCCATAAGTTCCCATCCTGATCTCCCTCGATAGAAAAGATTCTAATACCGCTTATACTATTCGGGCGCTGAGGGTCAGGCGTGAACTCACGAACTTCGTATCCATCGTAGCGGTTAAGGCCGGCGAAAGTACCTACCCACATGAACCCATCATCATCCTGGAAAATACGCGTAACGTAGTTCGCTGAGAAGCCATCTTGCGAGCCTAAACGATCAATGTAAAGCTTGTCCTCCTGGCCAAAAGCAATCGCAAAACTGCAAAACAATAAGCAGCTTAGTAAGATGGTGCGTAAAGACCAACTCTCATTCTTCATCATAAAGTAATTCATCGTCAGACAAAAAGTAATATGTCAACCAATTATCAAAACAAGACCATAAAACAGCGCCCCATTTTCGGGAAGGTAAGCCAATTCTGACGCTTTTCCCGAACCGCGCTTTCAAACTCTTACCCAGAGTGTAAGCCCCGTGGTCAAATTGCGTGTCAGGAGCAAATAAAGAAGGCTAACTATCCATCAGTTGTAAACTTTTACCCTTTTGAGGTAGAGAGCATCGAGGTCTTCTACGCTAGCTAGATCGCTACTTTTCTGATTCTTTCAAGGTTTCAAAAACATCTTTTCTTTGAAAAAAACCAGCAATTCTAGGACAATTGCAGCTAAAATTGAACATCCTAACGGAATAGACATTCTCTTAATAAGTTAATTTTTTTCTACCTTATTCGCGTTTAGAGATTCTTTGACGTTTTTCTACTGCTTAGCAGTTTGTTTTCATTTTTTTGGTAAGTCAGACGTTTTTACTCATGAAAAATACTCGTATCCTTTTGGTCGAGGCCGATACCGGCTTCGCCAGCCTGATTGGTTCTATCCTACATCGGATGGAGATCACACAGTTAGTGATTGCTCCAGACTTTAAGTCTGGTTGGATAAGTTTCCAAAATTCCCCTCCGGACATTTGTCTTTTGGACACAGGTTCAGTTCTGAACGATAGCGATGGCATTGATTTCGCTCGCAACATCAGCGAAGCAGATGAGACCGTGAAATTCATCTTCATGACCAATGATTTCACTGAAGAAAATTACCAAAAGGCAAAAATTGTCCATCCGGTAAGCTTTATGAACAGAGAGGTTTCCTTCCTTAAATTGAAACAGGCCATTGAGAGGGCTATACTCGAAGGCAACATTTGCACAAAGATTCTACCTTCCCAAGTGCAAAGTTCAGGAGATTTCCCCCAAACGAGAGGCAATCAGTTTTTCTTCAAGATTGGTGATGTGTATAAAGCCATCCCTGTAAACGAAGTCAGCTTTTTTTACGCTGAGAACAAGATGACTTACGCAAGAATTGGTCGGCGGAATTACCCAACAAACGTACAGCTAAAAGTTTTAGAGCAAAACCTAAGTCCTGTCTTCGTCCGCTGTCACAAAAAGTACCTTGTAAACCAAGCGTGGATCACTAGCATTAACCTAAAAGAAGATAAAATTGACCTTAGGGGGGATTTGATTCCGATGGGTTACGCTTATCGGAAAGATTTTCTGAGTCGCTTGATTTTACTCAAATAAAAAGGAAGTCGCTCCAGAAGAATTATCGGGCCAAATATAAATTTGGAGCCAACAAAGTTCCTGCTAATCGTTTAAGTTGCGGGAACGTTCCTTCTGCAGCGACCTCGTATAAACAACACTTGAACAATCTTCCTTCATGAAGCCCGTTTGAAGTAACCGACTTATGAAAATTTTCTTGCTTTGTGTGTTTATAGTATTGTCTCAAAAAAGTAACTTAGAAATATTAAAAACTCTTAGTTAAAACCTAAAAACCCGTTTACAAATAACTGATTAAAATTGGTATTCATCGTTTGAATAAGTGATTCATTGAATCCTACGAATTCATACCATTTCCATATCAATGGTGAAGATGAAGGTTTGACTGCAGATTTCCCAAACTCTACCGGATGAACGAGGCTATTTCAGGATAAACGAATGGTTTTAATGAATATTAAGGCCGGAGCCAAGGCCTAAGCTTCCAAAGCACAACGAACCGCCTAGTAAAAGAACCAGCCCTGCTGCAGCACAAAAAGCCCTTGCTTTCTGGCTCTTTGACAAAACCCTTTCGTAGCTCTCTTTCCCATCCAGGACATCTTGAGGAGCCTTGATCGTTTCTGTTGTGCCGTCTTTGCCAAATAAGGCTATACCAACTGCAGCAAGTAATAGTAGGACCGCTTCGAAAACCGAAAAAGAAAGCGAAACAAGCCCGATACCCAAGCCATCTACGCGTCCACCATCCAATAATTCAACAAGAAAGACAAGAACAGTAACACCAAGTAAGGCGCCAAGGGAAATGTAGATTACTTTGCGCTGGTAAGACATTGGTCAGGATTGGATTAGTCTTCGATTCTATTCAGAGTAAAGATAACCAGGGGTATTTGATAATAAATTTTCATCATCAACTTTCTGCCGTTTAACTTTCCCTGCACCTGCGGCCGCGCCTAATAGGCCACTACCAGATTGGCTCCGCCTAAACAAAGAGAGCTCCCAACCAGGAGTACTAAGCCTGCGGCAAGAAGAAAAACCCTAGCCTTATGATCAAACGCTCTGCTGACTTTAATTGCTTCGCCACTATTACCCGCCTCTCGATGAGCTTTTGATAAGCTCATGCTCTTTGACCGCATAACAACGGCGGCTATCAACAAGCCTAAAAACTCAAGGCTAACAACTGACATGAACAACATAGAATAGGCTAGACCAGAATAATCTCCGATGGCATCCTCGGGCTTTGCTGGTAAAATAAACAGTAAGCTCAAAACCAGCGAGGTTATCGCCAATGAACCCAATGCCAGTACCAAGACCTTCTTCTGAAAACTCATCTTCCTATCATGTTATAAATCAAACAACATCCCACCCCCAAAACAAACCGATAAGCCAACCGTAGCCACGATAAGTGCTGCAAGTAAAAAACGCTTGCTGCGTCCTTTCAATTCTGCCTTCGGTGCACCTTCAGTAATACTTCGCAGGTACAGAACCAAGGCGACCAGCAGTAATATTACAATCTCAAGCCCGACAAACATCATCATGGTGATCATGTATTCAATGCTGTCGTAGTGGTCCTGTGTTCTTGCGATGTAGACAGCAGAATAAATAGTGATTGCAGCCAGAATTCCAAGTGCCCAGTAGGTAACCTTATTCTTCATGCTGGAGGAATTTTTCTTTGTTAAATACCGGAACTTCCGACCGTAGTATCGCCAAATTCGCTCGCTGCAACTCAGTACGGTAAAACATATTCATGGTCTCGAATGGTATGATGTGGCCGTTGGGCTGCACCATGTGAACACAGCTTTTCTTAACCGAACGCACATCAAAATCATAAGCATCCATGAAGTTCATGATAATGATTCGAAACAGATTGCCGTAGCTTAAAGACTCAGATTTCACGGGTGGCAAACAACACATCAGCTCATGAAAACCTTCCTGGGCTACATCAACGCTACATCCGGTGCTAAACAAGCCGAGCAGCTGCGCATGAACGGCATCCTGCTGCTCATAAACGATGGTATTTGCCGTAGTAGAGTCTAGCAAAGCCGCCGGGTTTACGTGGCGCGTAAGGGGGAATACTTCCCCGTCTAGTTTCAGCAAATACCCCATTGTCAAAGCGTCCGGATTGCAGGGTACGGGAATCAGATCATCCGGGTTCAAGATTGGTGTCTGATCAAGGATGCGTTGCCGTACTTCTGTGGGCGTGAGGCGGTCGGTAGCCGGATTAAAATTTTCCGTACGGCCCGCCACCTGGGTGGGCTGAAAAGTTACGCCCCTGATGCAATCTTGTTTTAGGGCGTATTCGATTATGGCCCCCATTTCATCATCATTCTGGTCTCGTTGAAGGGTGCATACCAAAGTAGTTGATAGCCCTACCCTGTTCAAATTGGCGATGGCTTTTTCACGAACCTTCGTCAGGTCTTTGCCGCGCATGCAGCTCAGCACCGAAGGGCGGAAGCTATCGAACTGAAGATAAACTTCAAAGTCAGGTTGATAGGAAGCCAGGCGTTCGGCAAAGCCGGGATCGTTGGCGATGCGAAGCCCGTTTGTATTCAACATCAGGTGCTTGATCGGTCGCGCCTTACACATATCCATAATGGTCCAGAAATCGGGGTGTATCGTCGGTTCTCCTCCACTAATCTGTACAACATCGGGCTCCGTTTCGCTTTTTACCACTGCGTAAAGCATCCGCTCAACTTCCGCAAGGGTGCGGTGGTCTCCGTAGTTGGGGGCAGAGTTGGCGTAGCAGGTAGGGCAGCTCAGGTTACAGCGGTCGGTAATCTCGAGCACGGTAAGGCAGCTATGCTGTTCGTGGTCAGCGCACAAGCCGCAATCGAAAGGGCAGCCCCAGGTCACTGGCGTATGAAACTGGTTGGGGTATTCACTGGCTTTGTTGTAGTTGCGGATACGTTTGTAATACTCCACATCGGTAGCAATCAAAACGCGGCTAAGGCCATGTTCCGGGCAGCGTTTGCGCATCCACACCTTACCGTCCTGAAAGACAATTTTAGCCTCAATCCGGCGCAGACACTCAGGGCATAAAGACTGGGTGTAATCGTAATAGGTATAGGTTCCTTGCATAAGTCGTAAGATAGTCAACTACTCGACTTTGGACGAACTCGCTTCATCAATTACGTACCACCCTAACCCCAGTAAGCACGCCCACTGGATCGCTCCCAAGCCCGCCAGGGGAATCTGAGGCTGTAGAAATCCTATGAAGAATCGGTAAACAAAATAGCTACTCAAGAACAGCATAAACAGCCGCCCGGGCCGTAGAGAAAAGCCTTCGCGCGTCCAACGAAGAGCTAACCAGAGTGCCGCTAGAAAGAGGATTTCGTAAAGTGCAGTAGCATGGCGGGGGATGCCGTCGCCCAAGTCCAGGCCAAGGAACAAGTCCGTAGGCAGGCCGTAAGTTGGCTCCCCTACCCCCATAGCCAGGCAGCCTACCCGACCTATCATCATGGCCAGGATCAGCGGGAATACGTAAACATCTCCGGAACGATGAGAAATACCGATCATCTTCTTTGCCCCTTCTACCGCAAAAAGCCCTCCAAGCAGCCCGCCAACAATGGTCTTCGATTGAAAAAAATACAACCAGCCAGACTCCCCACCACCATTTAAAAAAAGCTCCGGACTCTCCAGGCTACCCAAGAGGCGCGAGCCTATAAAGGCTCCGAAGGTTGCAGCGATGAGAAGGCTTAAACGATGATCGTCGCTTATGGGGTCGGGGTTCCGTTTTCGCAGCCCAGCATAGTAATTGAGCGCCAGTACTATGCCGAGTGTTTCTAATAAGAAGTGAATTAACGGAGCGCCGGGTATGGGGTACATCTTTCGAACTGGTTTAAAACCATTGCTTTACGCACCTTCTTCAATTCGGTCAATACCCAAAAGCCATGCCTCCGGCATGGCAACTTTTTGCAAGGTTCCAAAGCTGTAAGGAACAATCACCTGCTTCGCAATGGCCACCAATCGGTCGTGTTTTTTGGAGAAAATTCCGCACTCCATTCTAAAACGGTCAGCCTCCACCTGAAGGGTTCTCACGCCAACGGTCACGGTGTCAGGATAAGTAAGGGGGAAGATGTATTTACAGTCTTGCCAGGCCAGAATAGGGCCGGCGTCCTGCCCACGGAAGGTCGTATCCATACCCATTTCAACGAAATAGGCCAGGCGGGCGGATTCGACCCAGCGTATATACACCGTATTGTTAACATGGTTGGCCGCATCCATATCCCCCCACTGCACCGGAAGGCTAATCTTTACGGGGAAATCGTTTAACGTTAGTCTGCTCATGGCGGGAAGGTAGTCAAATAGTCAAATAGTCAAATAGTCAAATAG
>CAYPIM010000003.1:0-84509 GCA_964410795.1 uncultured Lewinella sp.
TCGTAGCTTCTCCGGAGATGGTAGCCGCTATCGCGATTTCTGGTCGTTTGGATTTCAACCCAATGACCGACACCCTCACCAACGACAAAGGTGAAGAAGTAATGCTCGATGAGCCAACTGGCCACGAGCTCCCACCAAACGGTTTCGACGTAAAAGACCGTGGCTTCAACCCGCCCGCCGAAGACGGCAGCGGTATTGTCGTAAACGTAGCACCAACGTCTGATCGCCTGCAGCTACTGACCCCATTCGTCCCCATTACTCAGGACGACATGACGGACATGCGCGTCCTCATCAAGGTAAAAGGTAAGTGTACGACGGACCACATCTCTATGGCCGGCCCTTGGTTGAAGTACCGTGGCCACCTCGAAAACATTTCTGAGAACTGTTACACGGGGGCCATCAACTTCTTCAACGAGAAGCCGAACAAGGTATTGAACTACGTCAACAATGACTACATAGCCGTACCGGACTCCGCAAAAGCGTACCAGGCCAAAGGCATCGGTACCGTTGTTTTCGGCGAAGAAAACCTGGGTGAAGGTTCTTCCCGCGAGCACGCCGCGATGGAGCCTCGCTTCCTGGGCGTAAATGCGGTTATCGTGAAGTCATTCGCGCGTATCCACGAAACAAACTTGAAAAAGCAAGGCATGTTGGCCCTAACTTTCGTGGACAAAGCCGATTACGACAAAGTACGCCAAGACGACATCGTTACCATCAAGGACTTCGACCAAATGGCTCCGGGCAAAAACCTAACCATCAAGTTGGACCACCACGACGGAACTAACGACGAGTTCGAAGTAGCCCACACCTACAACGCTGCGCAAATTGACTGGGTACGTGCTGGCTCCGCCCTCAATAAGATCCGGGAGGATGTTGCTGCAGGGAAGTAAATGACGTTTCCATTTTCTTTCAAAAAATAAGTGCCGTGTAGCTGAGCTACACGGCACTTATTTTTTGAAAGAAAATGGAAACACAAACTACCGTCTAGCAAACTTAACCGTTCCCATCTTACCCTCAGCATCCCGCACCCGCAGGAAGTAGAACCCAGGGGAAACACCGGTCAGGTCCAGCTCAAGGGTACCAGCATTGACCTCACGGCCAGAGAAGACGTTGCGGCCGGTCACAGCGTACAAATCAACCATCATTGCACCTGCGGCCGCGCCCGGGAAACGAACGTTCAAGAAATCACCGGCGGGATTGGGGTATACCAACACATCAATACCAGCAACAAGCGTCTGGTTAGAAACCGGCGTATCATTGCTGAAGCCATGGGTGGTGTGCTGGGTACGGAAGTCTCCTGTTCCATTAGGTACGCGAGACATAGATACGTTGGTTTCCTGCACGCCAAAGATCACCTCATCAATGCGCGTGCTGTCCCCTGCGTTGGAAAGATAAATAGCTTCTCCATCCTTACTGAGTTTGAAGTTTGCGTGTAGCCCCTGCTGGTCTCCGTCCTCGTCGGCCCAAACGATGAGGTAGCCATCGGCGGGAATGCTGGTGCCATCAGGGAATTCCCACTTAACCAGGTTATCTGGCTTATCAGAGAGGTAGACACCCGAGAGATCAATGGCAGCATCGGTATTATTGTAGAGCTCGATCCAATCCGGGTAACCTCCGTCGGGGTCAGAGATCGTACTGGTAGAGTCGTTGTCAGCTACAAATTCGTTGATCACTACATCTCCGAGAGGAATAGCAAGCTGTTGTTCCCCACTACAGGCTTCTAGATCTAATAGTTGATTTTTCAGGTTAGCAATGCGATCGGATAGAAGTTGCGGCATCCCAGCGGGGCTCAATTCACTTTCGAAACTATTGAAAGGAGATAGTTCATTGGGGCTGTTCATCACAGCATCGAAGAGTAGTTCGCGGTTGCTCTCAATCATTGCGTCATAGCGTTCGCTCAGGAAGACATTCTCCATCAAGTTGCAGAAGTGGTTCAAGTAACGCTCATAAAATTCCGGAACGCCAAGAAGTTTACGGATGAGGAGGCGTCCGTTTCCCCGTTGGTCTACCTGAAAGTCTCTGCCGAAGCCACCGCCGCCGCCATTACCATCAGTCCCTCTATTGATAAAGTCTTGGATCGCAGCGTGGTTTTCGGAGCACTCCGTAGTAAAAGATTCACAGCAACCATCGTCAAAACCAACCAGAATGGCAAAGGCAACATCCGGCGTACCCGAAAAATCACCGTTTACGACAGCAGGGCAATCCGCTAAATTATCTGTTGTCGTGATGCTGCGACAAACTTGTTCCGAACATTGTCCGTCTACCGTTGTGGTGACACACACCACGTAGGTAGCTACTTCTCCAAAAGTGTGGGTCACGTCACGTCCCGTAGCGGTATTTCCATCGCCAAAGTCCCATACGCGTTCTATCTCAGTCCCATCATGAAACCCATCTTCATAAAATTGAATGGTGGTGGTTCCGTTCGTGACGGCTACTATGCCTGGGCTTGAGATACAATCATTACCTCCTCCGTCAAAGAAGCCGCTGTTGAGGGCAAAGTTATAATCCCAAGGAATCCAGTGAAAGACGCCCGTGGTGGTGTCTTCATACATATACCAGTTGCGGCCGTGCTCGAGGTTGGAATCCCAGTTATCAGTAGCAACATCAACAGCGAGGGTTTTCAGGTAAAGGTCTACATTAAATACTTCTTCGATGGCTTCGGGGAACGCCTCATCAGAGGCGTTATTGAGCACGTCCACCAAGCCAATAAGGCCGTTGTAATCATCACCCTCCTCGTTTGTTTTTAGCTCCATTACCCGGTATTCCTCCGCTTCGGTTCCGAAGTACTCAAAATTGTACCAGCCCTTATTTTTGAAGAGGTTGCCCTTTGCGTTACTGAAGTTATTCTTTAAAAACTCCTTATCTACTTGTTCGATGACCTGGTAGACGGCGAAGAATTCTCCATTGATGGATACGCGCGCAAAAGAAGTACGCGGAGCAGCTACACCGCTACGGTTCATAAGGTCATAACAAATCACGTCGCGCTGCAGGCCGGGGTCTCCGGTGCCGTTGTTTAGATTGAGTTTGCGCAGCCCATCGAAGCGTTTGCCACGGACAAATTCGTTGAAGTCAAACTTGAAAGGCTTCTTAGTGGAAGCACTAGCTGAGGTAAAGCCTTTGAAACGAATACCAATAGAATCGACGGTTTCACCGTCGATGGTAACCGAGGCCATGAGGTACTCCACGCTAACGGATGGATCAAAACCACTTCCGAAGTTCTGGTTCAGAATCTCCCAGTAATCTTCCTCGGCAAAGGTCATATTGATCTCGTGAAGTACAGAGCTATCAAAAATATTGTTGCCTGCGTTTTGAGCCGAGAGGCCCTGAAAAGTGAGGACGATCAGAACGAAGAAGGGGAGTAAATTTCGAAGCATGGGTGAAAAATTTGTAGCGTAAGGTGGGTGAAATAGGCGAGGCCGCTGGTGCAGACTTAGGTTTTAAGAACAATGAAAGTACGTTAAACCCTACCTTCTACTTTAAGACGATTAAGATTTTGTCGGTTAGGAGGCCGGATTTTCCGACCAAGGCTAAGTTTATATCAATGAACAATTACTACCGCTTAACGAACCTAACCGTTCCGCTCTCTCCCCTCTCTCCACGTACGCTCAGGAGGTAGATACCAGGAGCAAGTCCTTTGACATCCAGCTCAAGGGTGCCAGCGGTAACCTTAATACTCACCAGGACTTTTCGACCAGTGATCGTGTACAGATCGATCTGCATCGAGCCTATTCGCTGCCTAGCTAGTCCGGATACGTAAGTTTCGTTCGGAAAGCGAACATTCAGAACACCTTCGACAGGATTCGGATATACACTTAGGCTAATCTTATTTGCCACATTGCGATTCCCTACTGGGGTGTCATTACTGTATCCTCGGGTAACGTGCTGCACGATAAAGTCTCCGGTACCATTCGGCACGCGAGACATACTACTAGCGGCATCTTGAACTCCAAAAGTAACCTCGTCAATACGCGTACTGTCAACAGTGTTCGAAAGATAAATAGCGCCACCATTCTCATCCAAGACAAAATTAGCGTGAAGCCCTTCCCCTGCTTCTCCTCCATCTGCCCAAACGATGAGGGAACTATCAGCAATAATGCGAGTGCCTTCGGGGAAATTCCATTTCACAATATCCTCCAGCGTATTAGAGAGGCAAGCACCTGAAAGATCAATGTCTGCGCCGGTATTATTATAGAGCTCAATCCAATCTGAAGCACAACAAGCTTCGACAGACCGGCCACCAGTAGTATCACTATTAGCGACAAACTCGTTAATCACCACATCCATCATGGAGATATTAGGCGCCAGGGCATCGTTATTAAACCCATGCGTAGGGTGCTGAGCAACAAAATCTCCGCTACCGTTAGGCACCCTTGACATAGAAACGTTTGTTTCCTGAACATCAAAAACAATAGAATCGATGCGTGAACTATCTCCGGCATTGGAGAGGTAAATCGCTTCGCCGTTTTTGCTCAGCTTGAAGTTCACATGGAGGCCGTCTTCGTTTTCGTCTTCATCAGCCCAGATAATCAAGTAATCATTCGCGCTAATAGAAGCTCCGTCGGGGAATTCCCACTTTACCAGATTGTCTGCTTTATCGGAAAGGTAGGCGCCCGAAAGATCAATTCTCGCATCGGTCGTGTTGTACAGTTCGATCCAGTCAGGGTAGCCGCCATCAGGGTCAGAAATGGTACTTGTTGAATCATTGTCGGCTACGAATTCGTTGATAACGATGTCTCCGAATGGGATGCTTCCCATGGGTTCACCATCGCAAGTTGCATTTAGGCTTTCTAATTGATCCCTTAAATTATTAATACGATCGGAGAGGTATTTTGGCATACCGTCCGGGTTAACTTCTCGTTCGAACTTATAAAAAGGAGAAAGTTCGTTGGGACTGTTCATTACAGCATCGTAAATCAACTCCCGGTTGTTGATGACCATTGTATCATAATGCTCACTCAGGAAGACATCCTCCATCAAGTTACAGAAATGATTGAGGTAACTCTGGTAAAATGCAGGAACTGCAAGTATTCTCTGTGTGAGCTTGCTTTGAGAAAGGCGCTGATCTATCTTAATGTTTCGAGAACTGAAACTAAATTCAGGGCTATAATTATTATTAAGTGATTCCTGTATAAAGCTATAAAGGTTGGCACATTCTTCGCTCCAGGTTTCGCCGCAATTTAAGGTCCAGTGGTTTGCAAGTAATACCGCGAAGGCTAAATCGGGATCGTTCGGCAAATCTCCATTCAACACTACTGGGCGATTAGCATATGGACGATCTGCGAGATTGTATTCCGAATCGGTCCAGTCACCACATAAGTCACCATAGCCAACTGACAATCCAATCAAAATTTCTCCTATATCAGGGAAAGTACGGGTAAGAACTTCCCCCGCAACACCAGATATCTCTATAGTCGTATCACCAAGAAACCACCTACGATCTGCGGTTATTTTATTTGGGTTGGCGTGGTAAACCTGAACGGTCGGAGTACTATCGGTGAATACAATATAGTCAAAATCAGGAGTGCAATCATAAGGTTCCATCAGATAGAGTTTACTTCCTAGGGCTAAATTATAGTCCCACGGAATCCACTGAAGTTTGCCAGTACTAGGATCTTCATACAGATACCAGTTGCCCCCCCTAAACGCTGTCAGATTAGAATTCCAGTTATTGGTCGCCACATCTACAGCCAATACTTTTAAAAAACGGTCAACATTGAAGACTTCCTGAATGGCTTCCGGAAAGTCTGCATCAGGTGTATCGTTCAACACATCCTCAAGACGAGTCATCGCGGAATAGTCATTAGTTTCCTCATTGGTTTTCAATTCAAAGCTAAGTGGGAATTGTAAACTCCCAAATTCCTGATATGCAGGCTCGCTCGTAGCCTTGAATAGTGTACCTGCGGAATTGTTGAAATTGTTCTGTAGAAACTCTTTGTCAACTTGTTCAACTAATATGTAGGTACCAAAAAATTCTCCATTGATCGATAAGCGAGCAAAAGCGGTACGCGGAGCATCCACCCCCATGCGGTTCATCATGTCGTAGCAGATCATTTCGCGCTGAAACCCAGGGTCTCCAATTCCATTATTGAGGTTTAGTTTACGCAAGCCATCATAGCGTTTCCCTGGAACATATCGATTGAAATCGATCTTAAAGGGTTCTTTTATTTTATCAAAAGTGGAAGAGAATCCTTTGATACGAATCCCCACCGAATCTATTGTCTCCCCATCAATTGTGACGGAAGCCATCATATAGGGTACTCCTTTAGGATGAGAAAAAATATCACCAAAATTTCGATCTAATGATCTCTGGTAATTCTGTTGTACAAAGGTCATATTAACCTCGTGAAGTACTGAGGCATCAAAAATATTATCTCCGGAGTTTTGAGCGGACAGGCCCTGAAAAGTGAGGAAGATCAGGACAAAGAAGGGGAGTAGATTTCGGAGCATAGGTGAAAAATTTATAACATATGATGGTTGAAATAGGCGAGGCCGCTGGTGCAGACTCCGGTTTTAAGAACAATGAAAGTACGTTAAACCACCCTACCGCCTACTTTAGGGTGATCAAGATTTTGTCGGTTAGAAGGCGGGATTTTCCGACCAAGGCTAAGTTTATATCAATGAACAATTACTACCGCTTAACGAACCTAACCGTTCCGCTCTCTCCCCTCTCTCCACGTACGCTCAGGAGGTAGATACCAGGAGCAAGTCCTTTGACATCCAGCTCAAGGGTGCCAGCGGTAACCTTAATACTCACCAGGACTTTTCGACCAGTGATCGTGTACAGATCGATCTGCATCGAGCCTATTCGCTGCCTAGCTAGTCCGGATACGTAAGTTTCGTTCGGAAAGCGAACATTCAGAACACCTTCGACAGGATTCGGATATACACTTAGGCTAATCTTATTTGCCACATTGCGATTCCCTACTGGGGTGTCATTACTGTATCCTCGGGTAACGTGCTGCACGATAAAGTCTCCGGTACCATTCGGCACGCGAGACATACTACTAGCGGCATCTTGAACTCCAAAAGTAACCTCGTCAATACGCGTACTGTCAACAGTGTTCGAAAGATAAATAGCGCCACCATTCTCATCCAAGACAAAATTAGCGTGAAGCCCTTCCCCTGCTTCTCCTCCATCTGCCCAAACGATGAGGGAACTATCAGCAATAATGCGAGTGCCTTCGGGGAAATTCCATTTCACAATATCCTCCAGCGTATTAGAGAGGCAAGCACCTGAAAGATCAATGTCTGCGCCGGTATTATTATAGAGCTCAATCCAATCTGAAGCACAACAAGCTTCGACAGACCGGCCACCAGTAGTATCACTATTAGCGACAAACTCGTTAATCACCACATCCATCATGGAGATATTAGGCGCCAGGGCATCGTTATTAAACCCATGCGTAGGGTGCTGAGCAACAAAATCTCCGCTACCGTTAGGCACCCTTGACATAGAAACGTTTGTTTCCTGAACATCAAAAACAATAGAATCGATGCGTGAACTATCTCCGGCATTGGAGAGGTAAATCGCTTCGCCGTTTTTGCTCAGCTTGAAGTTCACATGGAGGCCGTCTTCGTTTTCGTCTTCATCAGCCCAGATAATCAAGTAATCATTCGCGCTAATAGAAGCTCCGTCGGGGAATTCCCACTTTACCAGATTGTCTGCTTTATCGGAAAGGTAGGCGCCCGAAAGATCAATTCTCGCATCGGTCGTGTTGTACAGTTCGATCCAGTCAGGGTAGCCGCCATCAGGGTCAGAAATGGTACTTGTTGAATCATTGTCGGCTACGAATTCGTTGATGACAACTGCCCCGAATGGGATGCCTTCAGCAGGTTCATTATTACAAGCTACATCCATGTCTTGCAGCTGCGCTTTGAGGTATGCGATTCGGTCGGACAGGTATTTTGGCATGCCTGCGGGGCTAAGCTCCCACTCAAATTCAGCAGCTACCGGAATTTTAACGAGACTGTTGCTTATTGCTTCAAGCAACAACTCTCGGTTTTCATCTATAAGCCCGTTATAATGTTCACTCAAAAATATATTTTCCAAAAGGTTACAGAAGTGGTTCAAATAACGTTCGTAAAAAACAGGTGTATTCAAAATCTTCCGCATAAGCTTTCCGGCATCTACGCCTACATCGTCTAGTTGGCGTATGTCTACTGGAAAATTTTCTCCTCGAAAACCTGATCCGGGCACCGCCACTTCAGTCTGAATAGCAGCATACCGCCTAGCACAATTTTCACTCCAGATCTCTCCACATCCTAAGTTCCTATGGCGAAAAAGCAATACTGCAAAGGCAAGGTCAGGGTCATTTGGCAAATCTCCATTCAGCACTACTGGAAGTCCGCTAAATCTATCCTCTGTGGTTACTACATAATCAACAAGGTCTCCACATCCCATGTCTCCAGGACCGTAAGCGACTGTACCGTAGTGCCTTCCTGTATCAGGACAAGTTAGTGTGATTCTTTGTCCATTCTCCAGGCTGTATTCGTTAAAAGTACCGTTAGGACCTAAATTCCACCTTATATAAGGTCTTAAAGATACTCTAAATATCTCAAGATAAAGCTGGACGGTAGGGGTACCATCGCTAAAATAAATAACGTCCGAATATCCGTCACAATCTGCTTCCGTCAACAGATAGGACTTACTCCCAAAAGCATAGTTATAGTCCCACGGAATCCACTGAAGTTTGCCGGTACTAGGATCTTCATACATATACCAGTTCCAACCACTCCTCCAGAAGAAGTGGGAGTCCCAATTATCGATTGCCACATCTACCGCAAGCGTTTTCAAGAAGCGGTCCACATTAAAAACCTCCTGTATAGCTTCAGGGAATTCCTCATCTGGTGTGTTGTTCAACACATCCAAAAACCGGATCATCGCAGAATAATCACCTTCTACTTCATTGGTTTTCAAATCAATATCATCTTTATAAGCTTCCGGATCAGTGCCATTGTAATCAAATTCGTATCCTTCATAAGAAGGATCACCATTTGCTTTAAAAAGGTTACCTGACGCGTTGTTAAAGTTGTTTTTCAGGAACTCTTTGTCAACTTGCTCAACTAGCTGATAGACAGCAAAAAACTCTCCATTGATAGATAAGCGGGTATAGGAAGTACGTGGAGCATCTACCCCCATGCGGTTCATCAAATCATACCCCATGGTCTCACGCTGAAAGCCAGGGTCGCCTGCACCATTATTGAGGTTAATTTTACGCAAACCGTCGTAACGTTTCTCCGGAACAAATTCATTAAAATCGATTTTTAGCGGCTTTTTTGTTCTCTCGAAAGCAGAAGAATAGCCCTTAATCCGAATGCCGACTGAGTCTATCATTTCGCCATCAATAACAACCGAAGCCATTAGGTAAATACTATCTCTACGGGGATTAGGAATCCGCCCACCTGCATTATCTGTTAAAATCTCCCAGTAGTTTGGTTCAGCAAAGATTAGATTGACTTCATGCAAAACCGAGGGATCAAAAATATTATCCCCGGAGTTTTGAGCGGACAGGCCACCAGAAAAAACAGTAAACAGGGTTACGAACAACGGTAAAATTCGAAGCATAAAAACAAGTATTTAATAGGTGGTGTACGTACAAGACTTCTCAAATCACAGTCATTAGGACTAATAACAAGTACAAAAAGGCAACAGAGAAGATTCTGCAGCATAAATGTAAATATACAATTAATACCTAATTTCCATCTAATCATAATTTCTGGCCAGAGAGGCGGGATTTTCCGTAATTTTGCCGCCCCGAAACTACCAATACTATGTCTCCGCGTAAACTACGCAACGTACTTAGCCCCGAAGAACTCCGTGCCCGCCTGGAAGCGGAAACGGAACCCCGCGTAACCTTCTCTTTCTACCGCTATGCCAGCATCTCCGATCCCGAGCTCTTCCGCAACCAATGCTACGTGCAGTGGCGTGCGCTTGATGTTTTTGGCCGGGTGTACATCGCAACGGAAGGCATTAATGGTCAGGTATCGGTGCCGGCCTCAAAATTTGAAGATTTCAAAAAAGCGCTTTACGCCGTAGACTTCATGGATGGCATGCGGCTAAACATCGCCATCGAAGCTGAAGCCGAATCATTTCTGAAGCTGAAGATTAAAGTCCGGCCGAAGATTGTCGCCGATGGTTTAGAAGACGAGACTTTCGATGTCACCAAGCGCGGTCGTCACCTCAACGCCACGGAGGTCAACGAACTCTTGGACCAGGACGAGACCATCGTCGTTGATATGCGCAACCACTACGAGAGCGAAGTTGGTTACTTCAAGGGGGCCATCCGGCCAGACATCACGAATTTTCGTGACCTGCTGCCCGTAGTGGAAGACATGCTTGCGGATAAAAAAGACAAGCCCATCGTGATGTACTGCACCGGTGGCATCCGCTGTGAAAAGGCCAGTGCCTACTACCTTCACCGGGGGTTTGAGAACGTCTGCATGGTAGACGGCGGCATCATCGAGTACGCCCGCCAGTGCGAAGCACTGGGCCTGGAGAACAAATACCTCGGCAAGAACTTCGTCTTCGATGAGCGCCTGGGCGAACGAATTTCCGAACACATCGTCTCTCACTGCCACCAGTGCGGTAAGCCTTCCGACCGACAGCTCGACTGTGCCAACGAGGCCTGCCATATCCTTTTCGTCCAGTGCGAAGAATGCGCCAAAGCTTTCAACAACTGCTGTTCCACCCAGTGTAAAGAATTTATCGAGCTACCCGTAGCGGAGCAGGCAAAGCTGAAGATCACCACGCAGTTTAACGGGCAGAAGTATGGTAAAGCACTACGGGCTTCAATGTTGGCAGCGGGGGAGGCTCGCCTGGAGTGAGCTGCCTCCGGCAGCGAAACCGGTCCGAGATGCCTCCGGCATCAAGCCAGGTTAGTGAAGAGTTCTCCGCCGGAGGCGGATCACGCCGGTCTCGTTACCGGAGGTAACTCGCTCCAGGGCGCAACCAATTTGCCGTTCCGTCGTTCCGCTAAAAAACATAGCAACAATGGCAACCTACCTCATCATCGGCGGCAGTTCTGGCATCGGCCGAGCACTAGTAGATCAACTGTTAAGTGAAGGGCACAATATCTCCGTCTGGGCGCGGGAACAACGGGATCTCCCCGCCTCTGTAACCTTCACTAGCTACGACGTAACCGGCGAAACCGATCCGCCGAAGGACGCCATTCCCGAAGGAATTGACGGATTGGTCTACTGCCCCGGCAGCATTAATCTAAAATCATTCCGTAGTCTGAAAGCTCCTGCTTTCAGGGAAGCTTTTGAGCTCAACGTAGTGGGCGCCGTCCGGTGTTTGCAAGCTGCGGAGCGCACGTTGAAGAAATCCGACCGGGCTTCCGTTGTATTTTTCTCTACCGTAGCCGTGCAACGAGGGATGCCCTTCCACGCCGGAGTCGCTGCCGCCAAGGGCGCCGTTGAAGGGCTCACCCGCAGTCTGGCGGCCGAATATGCGCCGAGCATCCGGGTAAACGCCATCGCCCCTTCCCTGACGGATACTCCGCTGGCTGGAAAGCTGCTCGCCACCGAAGACAAACGCGAAGCCAGTGCCAGTCGCCACCCGCTCAAGCGCGTTGCTTCTGCCGGGGAGATCGCCGCTATGGCGGCGTTTTTATTAAGTGACAAAGCGGCCTTTGTAACCGGACAGGTGATTGGTATGGATGGAGGGCTCTCGGCGGTTTGATCAGGACCAGAGGGTTTGTTTAAGGCGAAACGAAGCTGACTTTCGGCCGAGTGACAGAGAGCGTGGCAGGCGGCAACAACTCGGCCTGGAAGGCATCGACCGGAAACCTCACCCTGCACCCGCGCACCGTCGCCCGAATAAACCCATACTTTTTAACGAACCGATAATGACCTAAACGGAAGCTAAAGCGTCCTCAATAAGGAATAATTATCTTGCCGAATGCCTCGTTACCTGATCCTTCTCTTACTTCCCTTACTGGCCTATGCTTGCAAGCCAAAGCCCACTACCGCCAGTACGGTCGTCGAAATTCGTGAAGACGAGCCCTTTGAATATGAACGCTTCCGGCCCGATAATGTGCAGCGGCCTACGGATTACGAGTTCAGCCGTCAGCGCAGAATGGATCCTAACGATTATTTGCCGGACAGTACCAATGCCCGCTACCTTCCGTTGCGTTACCTGCACATCAACTTTCACATCATGAACAGCGCGGATACCCTCTACCCAATGTACGGGCAGAAGGCCATCGACGAGATCAAAGACGTTCTCAACTATACCAATAGCATGTTGCGCAAGCCAAAACCTCTTTGGCTAACTCCCGACAGCATGGAGGTACCTGCGCTTCCCCGCCGCCTGCACTTCAACATTGCCAAAAAACCGGGAACGGACGAGCTCGCTATTTATGAGCACTACGACGACGAACTCTACCACTACCTCCACAACGGTAAGCACCGCAACCGGGCGGACCGCAAGGTGGTCCAGAAATATGCCCTAAACAAGGACAGTGTACTCAACATCTTCATCATGGGCCCGCCACGGGACAGCATCGAGAGTAAAACCTTCAAGCTCCCCGGCGCTGAAGGCATCTATCTCGGCGATGCCATTAAGGTAACCGGTTGGCTCGAAAACGACCGCAAACCATGGGAGCTGCGCGGCATTGTTGCCCACGAAATCGGCCATGCCCTGGGCTTGAACCATGCCTGGGGGCGAGATGGTTGTGACGACACGCCCATTCATAAAAACAACGCCTGGAGCCGTAGTGGGAACAACTACGGCCCCGGCAAAACGAGCAACAACCTGATGGACTACAGCAAGGACCAGGAAGCCCTCACGCCGTGCCAGATCGGGCGCATGCACGCCCGCATGAATAACATCACCGGCCGTCAGCGAAAATGGTTACTGCCCCGCTGGTGCGACTATGCCAACACCGAATCCATCCGAGTGACGAAAGACCTTAATTGGGAAGGTGCGCGGGATTTTAATAGCGATATATACGTCCGCCGTGGAAATACCCTGCGCATCAATAATCGAATACACCTACCAGAGCGGGCAGCAATTCATGTAGACCCCGGCGCAACGCTCATTCTCGGGCCAGAAGCCATTGTTCATAACTCCTGCGGCGGCACCTGGTCAGGCATCCGTATTGGTGTTTCCGAAAGTGGCTACCGGGGCGAAGTGGTGACTGATCCTGCGGCAACTCTTTTAAACGTAGCGGAATGAAAAAACACGTTCTGATTACCGGTGCGACAAAAGGCATCGGCCGGGCTTGTGCAGAAGAATTCGGTCGCCTCGGATGGGTGATAACCGCCGTTGCACGTACCGCTGAAGATCTTGAAGCCATGAAAGAAAGCTTCAATGAAGAGCAACTAGAAACAGTTACAGCAGACCTTGGGAGCAAAGCGGGCATTGAAGCCGTTCCTACACACCTCTACGACGTAGTGGTGCTCAACGCCGCAGCATTTGCTCCCGGCCCCTTGCTCGGCGAAGAAGATACTTACGGGCAACTGTGGAACGTAAACGTTGGAGCCAATCACCAATTGGCCCGCCGGCTTTTGCCCGGTATGATCAAGCGTGGCACCGGGCACCTGGTCGTGATCGGCTCACGGGGTACAGACTTCCAGCCCGTACACCTGACCGCTTACGTTGCTACTAAATATGCCCTCCGGGGCTTATTCTTTGGGTGGAAAAAAGAGCTTGAACATTCTGGCGTAAAAGCAACGCTCGTAGCTCCCGGAGCGACCCTGACCTCCAGCTGGGCGAATGAAAAACCACCAGCGGATATTCTTGCGCCGGAGACGGTGGCAAAGGTTGTTTGGGAATGTATCAGAGACGGGACCGAAGGGCGGATCTTGGTTTAGGACCGTCTTTTAAACATCAGAAAAGCCCAACGAACCGAAGTCCGCTGGGCTTTTACCGATGTGGGGATATAAGAGCTTGTTGAGGAATTTTCAACAAGCTCTAAGACGTCCTGATCATTAAGCGTAAACGCTTTCCTTGCCAAGGTCTACACAGACGAGGTAGTAGAATACCGGGCGGTGCTTAGCACGCTCGGTGTACTTCTCGCAGGCGGCCTTTACCGCCTTATCGCCGGCTTCAGCACTAACACCTAGTTTTTTCTCGCAGTAATTCTTAACAACGCGTTCCAACTCCGTCTTCTGGCTACAGGCGACCTTGTTGCTATCGTTGTTATAGATGGATGGGCCGAGGCCCTTGGTTACCTTACGCAGAAGATCCATATCCGCCTTTGGGTCCAGTTTCTTGAGAGCGGCTTCGTAAGTGGCTAGTTTTTCATCAAACTTGCTCATGTGGCAGTAGTATTTGTGCGTTGAAGGTTAAATTACCATCTCAGCGATTAATGGGTGAAAATCCAAGAACAATAATGCGAAAATTTGGTCAATTGTTATAGTTACCTTTAATAATTTCCAAAATAGGGGGCGAGTTGGCTTAATTCGGTGAAGAAAACATCGCCAATTACGATTCTGATGGCGCGCACGCAGGTGCAGTGATGGGGGGAGCGGCTCTGGCTCAGACAGCGGAGCATAAAAAACAAGGCTTGTCGCTCGATTTATAAAACTTGCTAAAACCAAATACTTCGCTTCTTCAACAACACTCTTTTGTTCTATGCTACCGGATACTAACAAAAGTAAAGTGAGCATTTACTGCCACTGCCGTATCTTCCCCTTCCCGAAACAAACATCCACCCAATCCACCTGTCCATTATCCCTTCATCTTATAAATCTTTGCTGCGTTGCGTACCCGGTTTACGGCTGGTGATCCTAGCGATTACAATGCTGGGGTTCGGATCGCTTTACGCGCAAAATACCGCCAGCCCCGTTTTCCCCGCTGATCGGCATGAAGAGTTAATGGACGGCCTTGACTATTCAAAAGACAAAAAAGAAGAGGAGGAAGAAGAAGAGGAGAATCTTGATGACTGGTGGGATAGTCTCAGCGGTTACGAGAACTGGAGCATAGACCTTTCTGACGGAACCACCCTAATTATTCTCTTGCTTTTACTAGGAAGCTTGGGCTACCTCATTTACCGAATGCTTGGTGACGTAGAGATGCGCAAACGCACCAAAGGCGAAGACGAGGAGCAAGACGAAATCAACATTTCTGAAATAGAAGAAGAACAGCTCGTTGCCGAAGGCGTATCCCTCACCTTATTACAAAGAGCTGAAAACGCTGGACAGTTCGACGTAGCCGTACGCTTACTGTACATCCAGTTGCTCAAAGAGCTTCAAGACGGCGGTCTTATTAAGTACCGCCGTGACTTCAGTAACCGCGACTATCAAAACCAACTCCGTCGTAGTACTTTCCTAGCAGACTTCCGCGATGTTACTGCGGACTATGAACGCTACTGGTACGGGAAATACCCGATTGAGCGATTGAGTTATCGCCTCGTTCACCGCAAATTCACCACCCTGAACGCTGCCATCCAGGCCGCCACGGCAAAACCTGACACTTATGTTTAGGGGCCGGACCACACATTACCTTTTCTACGCGTGCGTAGTACTCTTCCTCTCCGGGTGCTCTGGTTGTTGGACGAACTGGCAAGAATCTTATCGTTACGATAAAGAGCAACCCTTCGATCTGTACGCTCTCTACGAACTACTGGAAGCACGGCCAGAAGGGCTCACTTTCGTTGAAGACAGCCTGGCTCTTTTAGGAGAAATAGAAGCGCCTTCTGCTAATTACATTTTCGTCGGTAGCTATGCCTACTACAACGAACGATCGGTTACCCAATTACTCGACTTCGTAGAAGGGGGCAACACCGCCTTCATCGCCGCCAATGACCTGCCTGAAGATCTGGCTCGTCACCTTTTTGGCGATGATTGCTACTATAGCTTTTACGACGACAGTGAACGAATTGGATCCCTAGACTTAGATACCGTTGTGATGCAATTCAACGATGAGGATCGCGATTACATGCTCTTCAACGTCTACGACTTCGAGCCCTGGCAAAGAACCACTCGCTACCTCAACGGAGGTATGCTTTGTGATACCCTTCTCGACAATGAAGTACTCGGCACTTTAGATTATTACAACATCAACTTTACCCGGCTTGGTTGGGGCGAAGGCCAGTTCTACTTTCATAACAATCCCGTATTCTTCACCAACTACTACCTGGTGGACAGCCTTCAGCATGAATACGCTGAGGCCGCCCTAGCGATCCTTGGCGAGGGTCCGGTTTACTGGGACGAAGTCAGCCGTGTCCCCCCATCCGTTGCGCGGCAGCGCAACCGGCAAGCCCGCAACAACCAGGGCCAAAACTATAATGGCGGCCGGAACCTACTTACCGGCAACGAAGCACTGAGCTACATCCAGGAGCAGCCGCCTCTTGCCCTAGCCTGGTACACTTTACTACTGGCCACTTTGCTGTACATCGTTTTCCGAGGGAAACGGCGTCAACGAATCATTCCCATCGTTCACCGACGGGAGAACTCCAGTAAACGATTCATCGACACCATCAGCCGACTCGTTTACCAGAAAGGTCATCATATTGCGCTAGCAAGGCAAGAATTGGCCAGTTTACGTTTTTTCCTTCAGGACCGCTTCTCCATTCGTTGGAAAGAAGGGGAGCCTCCACCGGAAAACCTAGCAGAGTTGGTTGGCGGAGCCGACGAAATTTCGCACCGTGCGCTCGCTGAAATTCGCTTTGTACAATCCAAAAAACACCTCACTGACGGGGAGTTGGTCCGTTTCTATCGCGCCATCGAACCACTTTACAAATTATAATATTCAGGAAATCAGCTAATCCTCCAACAACAGCACTACCCACTACATTCTACCAACTAACAACTATGTTCCCCGAAGACGAAATCCCCGGCCAGCCCCAAGACCCAACTCCTCCCAATCCACCGGAAGGCTACGAACCGCCTATGGAAAACTCCCTCGGCGAACTGGTCCCTGACGCGCTTCCCGAAGACGAGGTGGCTCACGCTATGGCTCCGGCAGACCGCATTGACCTGGACGAACTGCACGAGGCAGCCATATCCGTCCGCGCTGAAATCGGAAAATTAGTAGTTGGGCAAAAAGAATTCATTGACTTGCTCATCGCCTCTCTACTTGCTGGTGGGCACGTGCTGGTGGAAGGTGTACCTGGTATTGCCAAAACAATGATCGCTAAATTATTAGCCAAGACGGTTGCCGCCGATTATTCCCGCATTCAGTTCACCCCCGACCTAATGCCGAGTGACGTAACGGGAACTACGGTTTTCAACATGGCCGATTCTAAGTTCCAATTCACCAAAGGGCCGGTCTTCTCCAACATTGTACTGATTGATGAGATTAACCGAGCACCAGCTAAAACCCAAGCGGCTCTTTTTGAGGTGATGGCCGAACAACAGATCACAGCCGATGGTACAACCTATTCGATGGAAGATCCTTTCTTCGTTATCGCCACACAAAACCCCATAGAACAAGAAGGTACCTACCGCCTGCCCGAAGCACAGCTAGACCGTTTCCTGGTTCGTATCGTCATTGATTACCCCGACATGGAAGAGGAGAAAGAAATTCTCTACCGTTTCCGCAATGATTTCCGACAGGTACAACAGGAAGACGTGAAGCCAGTTTTCACCAAACAGCTGATCGCTAAGTACTCCGCGCTGGTGGAGAAGGTCTTCATCCGCAACGAACTGCTCGATTACATTGCGGGACTCGTACACCGCACCCGGACGCATCCAGATCTCTACCTTGGGGCCAGTCCTCGGGCTTCGCTCGCCATTCTTCGACTATCCAAAGCCGTAGCGGCCCTTGCCGGTCGCGACTTCGTTACGCCGGACGACATTCAGCAAGTCGCCTACCCCGTCCTTAACCACCGTATTATTCTCACTCCGGAACGAGAGATGGAAGGCTTTGGTGCTAAGGATGTTATTGCGGAGATTTTACGGGGAATTGAAGTGCCGAGGTAGGAATTCTCGATTCTCGATAAGTGATTCTCGATTCTTGATTTAGCTGCCGCACGTTACAGGATAGCTACTCATTTTCAATGAGTAACCACCAAAGTGCTTTATATATCTTGAATGATAATTACGGGAAGCTTCCTCTGGGGGTTGAGAACTCGGTAAACATACTTATGTGTAGCAATCTCCCGTAGCCCCATACCACGTCCTAAAAGGAGAAAGAGTGAATCATTCTTGAAGTTTACATCACCATAAAACTCTGTCGCGTTACCTGTATGAAGGACAAAGGATGCCGTTAAAGTATCCTCTTTTTGAGTAGTAGTAAAACTCAGTGGTTTACCTATTGCGTCTGGATCTAGTCTGCGATAGAAGCCGATTTCCTCATACAATACAGGTGTTGTGTTAAAGCTGATTAGCGCAGGATGCTTTTCCAACTCGTATGAACAAGAGGTGCAGCTTAGACCAAACCAACAGAGCATAGTGACATAGAGTACTATTCTCATTCGTTCTCAATTTTGCTTTGTAAAATCCGACTAACTAAGCCATCAAAATCTGTACTCTTGTCCACCCCGTGCCCGAGCCTGGCAATTACGATTTTTCTGGACGGGATGATGAACACTCGCTGGTCCTGAAAGCCGCGCATCAGGTAGGCGTCTTTGGGCAAGGAGGGCATGTCTGGGCCGGGAAGCCAGGTTTGTGCACCGTAAGTACCTTCGGAGCCTGCGGCGGGTTCGCGGAGGTAATCTATCCAGCTAGGAGCCAGAAGAGTATCCCCCTTCCAAACGCCGTCTTGCAGCATAAACTGACCGAGGTTTGCCCAATCGCGAGCGGTGGCCCAGCCGTAGGAGCTTCCTACGGGTAGCCCTGCCTGGCTCGGTTCAATGAGGAGGCTCGGGGCAACGTCTTTAAAAAGCTTGCGGTACTGATCGGTAAAAGAAGCATCGTTGTGCATCTCATCAATCAGGTGAGCGATGATGTTCGTGGTACCGCTGGAGTAATTCCAGGTTGTATTTCGGGGCGCGGCCGCAGGTGCAGCGTATGCGTATGCGGCCATGTCGGGCATTTCGTGGAGCATGATCGTAGCGTCGGAGAGGCTGCCGTAGGCTTCGTTCCAGAAAAGGCCGGAGTTCATGTGGAGAAGATCCGCGATGGTTATTTGCTGGCGGGCGGAGTCGGTCCAGATTTCAGGAAAAAGGTTGTTTGTGCGGACTGCTTTTCCGGGCTTCGTTCCGGGAGGAAGGGAAGGTTCCAGGGCTTGGCCCAGCACTAAGGCCGTTAGGGTTTTCGTCATCGACCAACCGAGGAGAAGGGTATTCTGGTCGTAGCCTGGAGCGTAGCGTTCGGCAATGATTTCTCCATCCTGCAGTACAACCAAGCCGCGGGCTCCGCCGCCAGGAACGGGGGCCATGCCAAAGTCCATTGCTGCCTTCAAGGAAGCAGGGCCTTCCACCATTGCGCCTTCAACTTTCTTTGCACCTGCGGCCGCGCCACCTACTCCCGTAGAAGAATCATGTACTTGCGCACTTGACTCGGGCCTTGAAACCTCTACCACTGGCTTTTCTTCATCATTTATCAGTGTGCAACCGATGCCTTCGCGGTACACTGCCCGGCGGTGAACCAGGCCAAGAAAAGAGCCCTCTACTTCATGGTCTGAAACATCCAGGCCAACCATGCCCAACACCGAAAAATTGAGGTCGTGCTCGCTGATTTCCTCCAATTCACGCCCCTGCAAAAAATGGCAACTACAGGCGTGCTTAGTGGCGTAGCCTGTACCAATATTGAGCAGTGGCTTAAACCACAAAAAAGCGGCAAAAGCCAGGACAACCAGCAAAACAAATAAAGTAAAAACACGACGAAGAGCAGGAGAAATACGCATACCACAAGGTAGAACTTGTTTGGGAATCCCAAAGTTTATTCCGCTCTACCAACTGACCGCAGCAAGGTATCAATGCCTTTCTGCTTACGCAGATGATACACTGTCTTCCCTGCTTCTCGTTGTTTGGCTATGGCGGCCAGGATCCCGGGGCGGCGGGTAATATTATAAACCGCTACGTAGTGCAAAAAATGGCGATCGAAGCGTTCCCGACAGCCCGGAGCTGAGCCCGGGCGCACCTTACCATAGAACCTGACAGTACGCATAATAACCCGCCAAAGACAGCGCCAGGTGGGCTGGTCGAGGTAAATCACGGTATCTGCCCGGGGCATTCGGATAGGAAACGTGCCGGAGAAATTACCATCCATTAGCCAACGCTCGCGAGCGGCTAATCCCGTAACGGTCTCTGCCCAGTCCTCCGGTTTTGGCTCCTTCCAGTCAGGGCCAAAGTATTCCTGATCAAGGTGAATAGCGGGCAGGCCAGTGCGTTCCTGCAGCCGCCGAGCCAGGGTTGATTTTCCGGAGCCGGAGCAGCCGATGATGAGAACGCGTTGCATAGTGCGATTAATCGAGGCGCTTGACCTTGGAACCATCGTACGCCCACTTTAGGTAGAGTGCGCCCCAGGTGAAGCCGCCACCGAAGGCCGTTAAGACTAGATTGTCTCCCTTTTTCAGTACGGGCTCGTAGTCGTGGAGACAAAGGGGCAGCGTGCCGGCGGTGGTATTACCGTAGCGCTGAATGTTTTGCATTACCTTTTCCATCGGAAATTCTGCCATTTTACTGACGGTCTGGATGATGCGAATATTAGCCTGGTGAGGCACCAACCAGTCTAGGGTTTCTGCATCGAGGTTGTTGCGGCCCATTACTTCTTTCACCACGCTGCTCATCCCGGAAACGGCTGCTTTAAAAACAGGCCGTCCGTTCTGGGTAACGAAGTGTTCGCGAGACATCACGGAATCTACCGTAGCTGGCTTGCGGGATCCGCCTGCGATGAGGTAGAGGTCTTTTTCTCCCGCTCCGTCTCCGTGGTGCTGGTAATCGATGACGCCTGTATCTTCGTCCGTTGTGGGTTCCAGGAGGACGGCACCGGCACCGTCCCCAAAAATCACGCAAGTTGTCCGGTCTGTGTAATCAATAATGGAGCTCATCTTATCTGCACCGACTACAATCACCTTCTTGTGCATTCCGCCTTCAACCATCTTCGCTCCAACGGTCAGTGCATACAAGAATCCGCTACAGGCAGCGTTGAGGTCGAAGCCAAAGGCGTTTACCATTCCCGTCTTGTGGGTGGCAATGTTGGCCGTATCGGGAAAAATAGCATCTCCGGTTACCGTAGCACAGATCACAAGGTCAATATCCTCAGGATTGGTATCCGTTTTTTTCAACAAGCCCTTTAAAGCTTCTACCACCATGACCGACGTCCCTTGGTTTTCCCCTTTGAGGATGTGCCGGGTTTTAATTCCTGTACGGGAAGTGATCCATTCATCATTGGTATCAACGATAGTGGAAAGCTCTTCGTTCGTCAGTACGTAGTCTGGCACGTAGCCGTGGACACCGGTAATGGCAGCGCGAATTTTAGACATAGATTGGTGGTGATTCGGTTAGGGCGCGCAAGATAGCAAGGATACATTTGTCAGAACAACCACTATTCAGTGCCAAAACCGATGGCTAAAACCACATTAAACGGGTAATTGCTCTACATTCATCATTTTCCAGACCAGTTCTTTTAGCAATTCGTTCTCCTGCTTACCCGCTAAATTACTTTCCACTCCTTTACTCTTCAGGTCGTATTCCCGTAGTAGAGAGAACACGCGCGTGATACCGTGTGCGGAATAATTCCGAGCACTTTTTTCATAATCCTGAAGGAAAAAATCGAAGCGTAAGCTAAGTGCTTTCATTATATCCTGTTTTGATGCACGCTTCCGATGAAGCTCTTTTAACCGAAACACCTTGCTAAAATAGTTGTATAAGCTCCCCATCACCATTGGAAGCGGTCCTGCTTTAGGGTTAGCCTTAAAGTAATTAACAATCCGGGTGGCCTTTACGACGTCATGGTGGCCGATGGCCTTTTGCAACTCAAAAACATTATAGTCTTTACTCACGCCCACCTGATCCTCTACAATTTTTGCCGTGATGGTGGTTCCCTTCGGGAGGTTTATGATCAACTTATCCAGCTCATTACTGATCTTCCCCAAACTAGTTCCTAGAAACTCGCCCAACAAGTTTGATGCTTCCGGTTCAATGCTGTACTTCTTTCCTTTCAGGTAGGTACTGATCCAGCCAGGAATTTTATTATCGTAGAGTGACTTAGCTTCGAAGACGACACCATTTTTCTTTAGGTTCTTAGCCAGGGCAGTATTGCCGTTCAGTTTCTTATGCTTGTGGCAAATCACAAGTACTGTGGTTGGAGAGGGCTTCTCAGCGTAAGAGGCCAGTTGCTTCAGGCTTCGCATATCCTGGGCTTCACGAAGGATTACAAGCTGCCGTTCAGCCATCATCGGGAACCGACGTGCAGCGTCAATAACCTGTAAATATTCGGTGTCTTTGCCGTAAACGATTGTCTGGTTAAAAGCGCGTTCATGTTCCTGTAAGGCATTGGCTTCGATGGCCGCTTCGAGCTGATCAATAAACCAGGGTTCATCTCCGTGGAAGAGATAGAGGGGAGAAAAGTCCTTGCCTTTGATGGCTTTCATTAGGGGCGCGAAGTCCATGGAGGTAAAGGTAAGATAGATTGATAAATGGTATACTGGGCTCAGCCATTTCAGTATAGCAGTGTAACATTACAGGAGGCATTACAGATTAATAGGTTTACAGGAATCATCTCTAAACAGCAGAAAACATGGTAGCTTGCTCCGCTCGTAACCTCACCCCCGGCCCCTCTCCGGCGGAGAGGGGAGCAAATCAAAGCTGGGTAAGACTAAAAACGTATGATTTCCAACAACGCTAAACGGAATACTTTAGCGGAATAACCTCTACCAAGTGCTTAACCCACAGAAAGCCCCACAACGCTGTTCCGCGTTGTGGGGCTAGTCTTTGAAATAATTTAGAAACGTTCAGGCCTTACTTAGAGAGGTAGCCACCGAGCATTTTAGCGCCCATGCCAAGGATATCGTCCATTACCTGTCCGTCACCATCGCTATCAAGGAGGCTTCCTGCTATACCGAGGTCTGGCGCATGCTGGCGTGGGTTGCTCTGGCCTTTGGTGACCATGTCAATGAGGGCTCCACTGAGGCCACCGGCATCGGTACCGGTTTGCCGCTTGGTTTTGCCGAGCATTCCCATCAGGATGGGCGCGAGGGTAGCCATCAGGGGAAGTACTTTCCCCATACTGATGCCACTGGTTTTACTGATTTGCTCAGCGGCGCCAGTCTTTTGCTCACCGAGGACGTGATCCAGGATTCCGCCACCGTCGAGGGTTTTGCGGAATTGCGGAGGAATATGTTCCTGAGTTCCGGTTTGCCGACCACCGAGCAGCCCCCCGAGGAGATCACCCAGGCCGCCGCCGTCGTTGCCTTTAGTCGCGCTCATCAGGCCACCAAGCAGGTCACCAATTCCGCCACCGCCCTGTGGTTGCTGCTTTCGGCCGCCACCAAGTATGCTGCCGAGCAAACCACCGAGGCCACCGCCCTGTTGAGGTTGCTGTTGTTGACCACCACTGAGTACGCTGCCGAGCAGGCCACCTAGTAGGCCGCCGCCGGACTTACCGCCGCCGCCGCCGGCCATACCAGTAATGAGATCAAGCAAGCCGCCACCGGTAGGCATGCCTTGGCCAGGTGCTTCGCGGCCACCTTTCATGAGGCCGCCTATCATGTCCAGAATACTACCATCGTGGTCTCGGTCCAGGGCACCTGCCAGAGCGGAAGCTCCGTCGGGGGTTGAGGCGTTGCGCGCCAGTGCGCCCAACATTGTGCTGATAGCAGCACTTGTTGCTTTAGTTGTTTGGGTACGGTCGGCGCCAGTCTGCTGGGTAAGCACGTCCATAAGGCCGCCGTTGAGCTGCTCTTTGAGCTGCTCCTGAAGTAGTTGTGAAAAATCCATGCCCGTAATATATGGTACAGAATCAAAAGCGGCAAACGAAACTTATTCCGTTTGCCGCGCAAAGATTCAAACTACTCTATATCGGTTTCGGAAAGGTGTTTTCCGGTAAGGTGTTTCTCTAAGCACTGAGCCTAGATAAGTCTTTTCGTGAGACTGCCTTTACAACGGAAGGGAATTTATAATAATTGCGGAGCAAACGTTAAGGTTACAGAAATGGGGGCGCAGATCGCAGGATGCAAAGAACGGTTTTGGGGCAGTAGAACCCGCCGAACAATCTTTACCTTGCAGCCTGTAACCTGACGTCTGCATCCCGAAACCCTCCCAATGCCGAACGATACTTCTACTTCTATCAATAAATTTATCGCAGGAACGGGCATGTGCTCTCGCAGGGAAGCAGATAAGCTCCTGGAGGCCGGCCGGGTGAAGCTTAACGGAGTGGTTGCCAAAAAGGGCAACCGAGTGGAAGAAGGCGACGAAGTAACCGTAGACGGTAAAACACTCACTACTAAGCCCGCAGCCGTTTACCTGGCCCTCCATAAACCTCCCGGCATCACCTGCACAACCGACCGGAGGGATAAGACGAACATCATTGATTTTATCAACTACCCCGAGCGCATCTTTCCCATTGGCCGACTCGACAAGCCCTCCACGGGGCTAATTCTGCTCACTAACGACGGTGATATCGTGAACAAAATTCTTAGGGTAGAAAACGCCCACGATAAGGAATACATCGTCACGGTCAATAAGCCCATCAACCGTGAATTCATCAAGCGGATGGCCGGAGGCTTGCCTATTTTGGATCAAGTCACCAAGCGTTGCGAGGTCGAAAAACTGGGTAAACACAAGTTTCGTATCATTCTCACCCAGGGGCTCAACCGGCAGATTCGGCGGATGTGCGAATACCTTGGCTTTGAAGTACAAACGCTGAAGCGCATCCGAATTATGAATGTTCGGCTAGACAAATTACCCGTCGGCGAATGGCGCCCACTGCGGGAGGATGAATTAGAGGTATTGTTGGCAAATACCTAAACGCAGGATTCACCAGATCTCTTAAAGACCAGAATCACAATTACAAAGAAGGTTAGACTGATAGTTTTGGCCTTCCAATTTTATAGATTTTTGATATGGGTAGGCGCCTCCTAGTCCAAGGTTTTCAGTCTTGATCGAGCAACTACAAGGAAAGGATAAAATACTGGTGCCGTTAAAGAGTTCGTTGGGGTCGCAAAAATCATTTTTAATCGGCCTGCACTCTGCAAAAACCATACTACCTATAATGTACTCAATGATGTGTTTGAGGTCCAAGTTATACTCCTTGTAGATGTCTTCATTTACCGGGTTGGCGTATCTTCCACAAGGTTCTCCTTTTCGATAAATTGAGTCTTCAGCGATCAAGATTTCATCAAAAAAACATGAATAGACATCGGCAATTTTTAAAAAATTTGGACTGTTTTCAAAGTCTACCTTAAGAAACTCAGTTGAAAACTGACCGGTAGCTTTGTCAAAGTATTTAGAATCGACCGGAGTAAGAGAGGTGTCAAACCAAATTTCATTGTGGATATTTTCAAACCCGATCAATTCTTTGCCTTTATTTTCTTCGCTTCCGTTACGTTTACACTTCAGCCGAATATCTGCGGATTTACCTACGTAGTAAAGGCCAGGAATTTTGTACGGGATTGGAATAATGTAGTTTTCACTCAATCCCCACCTCCCCTCAAAGGCGCTGCCGGGGCAGTATTCATGTACCTGTTCTTCGGTCAGATAAGGAGACTTGAAGTATTCTTTCTCGCTAAAATTTGAATATGCATCCAAGGGATGAGCATTTTGGCTAAGCTTCCGGTCTTGATCGGATTGGAACCAGTTATAGGTAAAAAGAGCCAAGGCGAAGGCCATCAGAAATAAAGCAGCCCAAACAAAGTACCGAAAAAAAGGCTTGTCGACGGAGCGATTTCTCCGAATTTCGTCCTTAAGATCAGACGTCTTTTGTAGTCTACTAACATTTTTCAGGACCCTCTCATACATCGCATTTGTTGCCCCGCCTGAAATTAATTTACTAAAGTGACTATTGCTGTAGCATAGATCCGAAGCAATCTTTGAAAAATTAGACGAGCCGAAGAGTGCAGACTCCTGTTTGTACTTTCCGTATATCTTTTCAAGAGCTGCTATAAAGTCTTGCTTTAGAGGCTTATCCATAACGGAAGTTGTAAAAAGTTGTGAAAAAGAATAAAATATTGCATTTACTGAATTTTTCCAAATAAAAAACTAAATCATCGCCATACCTTGCGGCTCAGAGTTGATCATTAAATTAATACAATAATGCAAAACATGGTTAAATACTTACTTTTTTTTGCCCTAGTGCTAACCGCTCAAACTCTCCTTGGGCAGCGTACGATAACGGGCACTATCATTGACGAGGACGGTGTAGGCGTTGTAGGAGCAACGATCTCCAAAGAAGGAGGTACTTCGGGAACCGTCACGGACTTGGACGGAAACTTCTCTCTAGAGGCTGTTGATGGAGACGAACTCTTCATCAGCTACACCGGATACGAATCCCAAACCTTTACGGTCTTGGCTGGCAAAGATAATTACAACTTACAATTGAGTGCGGGGGTGGAGTTGGAAGCTGTTACCGTTACTGGTTCCAGAGGTAAACCGAGAACAGCGCTGGAAACCGCAGTTCCCATCGATGTAATTGACGGTGCTCAGCTACTACAATCTCCTCAAACGGAACTTGCGCAGGTGTTACAATTCGCAGCTCCTTCATTTCACTCCACAAAGCAAAACATAGGCCATGGTTCAGACCATATTGACCCAATGGCCTTGCGTGGCCTGGGTGCTGACCAAACCCTGGTACTAGTCAACGGTAAACGCCGTCACGCTTCATCGCTGATGAACGTGAACGGAACGGTAGGCCGAGGCCAGGTGGGGACCGACCTTAATTCAATCCCTATGGCAGCAGTAGAACGGATTGAGGTACTCCGCGATGGTGCAGCAGCTCAGTACGGATCAGATGCCATTGCTGGTGTTATCAACATCGTTCTTAAAAAGGACACTGATCAAGGCCTCGTTAGCGTAAAGACTGGCTTTCTCGCAGCTCCACCAACAATTGGAGACGAGCTGAACGCCCTCATTAATAACCCCTACGCTGATGTTCCCGGCTTAGATGCGCCGACTCAGAACTCGGGCGGCGGCGAAAACTTCCAGGTGAGCGCTAACTATGGCCTTAAGGTGGGTGACAAGGGAGGCTTTGTCAACATGACCCTCAACTACATGACCAAGGAGCCATTCAACCGAATGGATGACTATTCAATCGAAATGTTTGCAGCCGACGACCCTAGACGAGGGGACGCCGTAGCTGAGTTTGCGGCTTTCAACCAGGGTTCACCGGATGCTATTGCGGCCTACAACGCTCGGTGGGTAGACAACATGGACAACAACCTTTCGCTATCTGAATCACAACGAGGCCGCGCCTTTGTAAATGAGTTGAATGATTTCGACGGTCGCCGTATGGCGAGAATGGGCGGATCAGGCACGACCAATGCGGGTATTTTCATCAACTCCGAGATTCCGGTTTCTGACAAGTCGACCTTCTACGCCTTCGGTGGTTACAACTACCGTTTGGGGCAAGCTACGGGCTTTGTGAGAAGGCCTAATCAGTCTGGCCGCCAATCTGGCTTATGGCCGCTTGGTTTCGCGCCTCACCTTGATTCAGACATCCAGGACCTCTCCGCAGCTTTTGGGTTCAGAACAGAACTAAAAGGATGGAATGTAGACCTCAGTAATACGTACGGTGGAAACAGCTTCGGCTGGACGATCTTTAACTCCAACAACGCCTCTCTTGGCCTTGAGTCTCCAACCTCCTTTAATGCGGGCCTGCTAAGCTACAACCAGAACGTTATCAACCTTGATGTTGCCAAGACACTTGATGTTGGGTTCCCCCTCAACGTTGGCTTCGGTACAGAGTTCAGGCTGGAAAACTTTGTTCAGCAGGCTGGAGAAGATGCTTCCTGGCAAAACTTCGACGGTGGTATCAAAGAAGCTGGATCACAAGTTTTCCCTGGGTACCAGACTGGCAACGAAGCCAATAATTATCGTTTCAACGCTGGAATGTACGCCGACATCGAGGCTGAGTTTTCCGAAGCCTTCCTAGTCGGCCTGGCTGGTCGTCTCGAAGACTATTCTGACTTCGGCACCAACTTTAGCTGGAAGTTGTCAAGTCGCTATCGTGTAACGGACAAGATCAGTATTCGTGGTGCATTCTCAACTGGTTTCAGAGCCCCTTCTTTACCACAGAAATTCTTTAGTGCATTTACGCTTCAGTTTATCTCCATCGGCGGCATCATTGAGGGTGTAAACATCGCTCACCTCAACGATGACAGTTTTGTAACCCGCCAGTTTGGAATTCCAAACCTTAAGCCAGAAACGTCTCAAAACATTAGTCTCGGTATGACGGCCAAGTTTGGAAGGCTCTCCCTGACGACTGATGTATACCAAATTGACATCAAAGACAGAATTGGTATTACCGGAAGATTTGCCGGAAGCAGTGACCAACGTTTTGCCGACATCCTCGAACCCGCCGGCTTAACCCAGGTACAGTTCATGACTAATGCTGTTGACACAAAAACACAGGGCATCGATGTGGTTGCCAGCTACTTGGTTCCAATGGATAATGGTAGCGTTCGCTTAAATTTCGGAGCAAACTTCACGGAAACTAAAGTACCCCGTGATGCTGATGGAAATCCGATAATCAAGACCGGGGAATTCCTAACTGGGTTCGAAGAGACGTTGTTCAACCGTGAGGAAGTTTCCAGAATTGAAGTCGCTCAGCCACGCAGCAAGATTATCCTCGGTGCGCTCTGGAAAGTTGGAAAACTATCTACTAACCTCACGTTTACACGCTTTGGAGAGATTGACTATGTGCACCCTAGCGCAGCGGAAGTTCCCAACGCATGGAACGGTGGCGTAGCTGAAAATCGCGACCAGACTTTCTCTCCAAAAATATTGACAGACCTCGACCTCACGTATGCGCTGAGCGAGTCTATCGACATCGGAATTGGTGGTTCCAACATATTCAATATTTACCCCGACCGCCACTCGCACTCAGGGAATTACAGTGGAGGGATGTTCCCTTACAGCCGACGCGTTTCTCAGTTTGGCATTGCCGGAGCAGGGTACTACGCCAGAGCTAATTTCAGATTCTAACAAATTATCGGAGAAAACCACTAATGGACAAGTTCGTAAGTCTACGAACTTGTCCATTAGCATGTAGTTTATTTTTTTCGCCTTAACTATAGTTGCCTCGGGCACTAAAAATGGGTTTCCCTAATTTCGCAAAAACCAAGTTGGATAAGGTTACTAAAGCTAGTGTAAACATCCTCACAACAAGTGTTTCCACTAGAAATTTAACCACTTTCTTTGTTTAGCTGGATTAGCGCCCTTACTTATTTAGTGCCCAGGCTTCTATAATCCCTATGTTGTCATGAATAAAAAGGCAATGCTTTTTTGCGGGCCACTAATTTTTGCCGCCTTTGTTCTTTACCCCGGAGACATAATAGGGCCGGAAGCAGACAAAGTCCTCGGCATGGCCCTTTGGATGATCCTTTGGTGGATCACTGAAGCGGTTTCGATATCTGTAACCGCACTAATCCCGTTAACGTTTTACCCGCTTCTGGGGATTATGTCCGTCAAAGAAGTAGCGGCAAACTATGGGCACCCGATTGTTTTTCTCTTTTTTGGCGGGTTTGTAATGGCCTTAGCGCTTGAGAAAGCCAAGTTGCATAAGCGTATAGCACTTGGAATAATTAATTGGATAGGCACTAGCCCGGACAAGATCATTCTAGGTTTCATGGTAGCTACGGCATTTTTAAGTATGTGGATAAGCAACACGGCAACAACGGTTGTAATGCTGCCTATTGCTTATTCTGTCATTCAGTTGCTGGTGAATGATGAAGATGGTTTTACTAAAAATGACAAGAACTTTGCCTTGAGCATAATGCTGGGAATTGCCTACTCGGCAAACGTGGGGGGAATTGCTACCCTGATCGGGACACCTCCAAATATCGTCTTAGCTGGGTTTATGGAAAGCGAATACGGCTACAGTATTTCTTTTGTTCAGTGGATGATCATCGGTGTTCCTTTTGCTGTAATCATGCTCGGCGTCATTTACGTTGTCCTTACCAAAGTTGTTTACCCAAACAGGCTGGGCAATTTCACTGATTCTACAGAGTCGATCAAGAAAGAAATTAAGAAGTTAGGCTCCCTGAGCATGGATGAAAAATTGGTAGTCGGTATTTTTATGATCACCATAGCCCTTTGGGTCACTAAAAATTACCTCAATGATCTCTTCCCCGAACTTAACCTTTCCGATACAACCATAAGCATGCTGGCGGCATTTGCTTGCTTCACCACCATGGTAAAAAAAGATATGCTGCTGGCCTGGGAAGACACCAAAAAACTTCCTTGGGGAATCATCATTCTATTCGGTGGAGGGCTAGCCTTAGCAAGTGCACTTTCGGGGGTAGGTATAATAAAAATGATTGGAGACGCGGTAAGTGAGAATAAGGCATTAAGTATATTCATGGTCAGTGCGATCCTGATTTCCGTAATGCTTTTCATGACGGAGTTAATGAGCAATGTTGCTCTAGTGGCCATTTTTGCACCTATGATAGCAGGAGTAGCCACAGGCTTAGGCATAAATACGCTACATCTTCTTATCCCTATTGCTATGGCATCAAGCTGTGCGTTCATGTTACCTATGTCTACTCCTCCCAATGCGATTGTCTTTGCTAGCGGGCATGTAAAAGTAGCCCAAATGGTTAGGGCGGGTATAATTCTAAACGTGATCTCTGTTGCACTTTTGATCCTTTTCTTCAACTTCGTAATACCGCTGGTTTTTACTTTTTAGGAAAAAACTTATCCTTTAAGCCAGACTCATCATAAGTTTTCCAGCATTCGTTCCATCTCTTCATACGTAGAGGAACTAAGTTCTATCTCCCAATTATTATCGTCGGTAATTTCTATCTCCTGTAGGCTAAAACCAGGCTCCTCTTCCAGCGTGTAGCCTACTAACAGAGCTGGCCCTTTAGGAATACGGATATTGGGGCCATAACCGCATTCATATCCGTCACTGGTTTTTACCATGCTGATAATGACTCGTTCCTTCAAGCTCATGACAAATACACTTACCGAACCCACTTCCGGTTCGTTCTTGATCTTTACGTGAAGGCGCTTACCCAACGTTTCGGTTGCGGGGTCGTCGGCATTTCGGTAGGAGTCAATATTGTTCCAACCGGGCTGGTATACGCTAATGATGTAATACAAACTCCCCATATCTTGCTGCGTTTGCAAAGTGTTTAGAATCTGTTCTGAAGTGGGTTGCAGCTCTTGCTCACTCACCACAGTGTCAATATTTGTTATGGTTGTGAGACGCGTTCGGTACCTAACTGGAGGGCCTTCAAGCTCGTCGGCATCACCAATTACAGTAATTTCAGTCGAACAGCTAAGCGGGAAGGCTACTTCGTCTTCACCAATCAGTTGGCGCTCACTCTCCGCAGCGACAAAGTAGTAGATGTCGTCAATTTCCTGATCAGTAAGCTCTTCGTAACTGTTCATTACACTAGGCTTCCAGTTTTCCCACACACAAATTGCCAGAGAATCACCACTTGCTATTAGTTTCTGGCTATTGCGGGTAAAGGAACGTAAGTATTCCTGCGAGCGGTAAAGGTGAACGTTACCAAGCGCGGGCCCCGTAGCTACATCACGTAGGTTTTTGTTGTGACAGGCACTACATGCGTTTTCATCCCACAATCTTCGTCCGTTGGCGACTCGGGATGTATCCCACGATATAGGCTGGGCGGGGTTCTCTCGCCAGACCAAGCCATCCGCACCAGAATCAACCATGGTAAAAGGCTGCATTCCGGGCTTCCGATCAGCTGTGGGAATTTTGACGCTAACGGAACGGCCCGGAGCAATAGACCCACCGTGGGGAAAGCCTAAGTAGACCATCCCGCCTGTTTCCAGTAATTTACCGTTTTCAGCGACAGTAGTTAGTCCTGCCATTAACATCGCAGCAGGGCTTATGGCTTCACGGACTTCTAAGGCTACCGTTCCTTCACTAATGAATGTACCAGCAGGAATAGCAATTCGAATGCCACCGGGTGTGATCAGTAACGTATCCCTTTCGTTATCAATATTGAAGTTTACAGCGGGCAATCGATCATGTCCGACAGGTAGAGCAGGCAGATCTTCAGATTCGCAACTAAATAACAGTAGGACAAGGGTTAATAGAGAGAGGGCTTTCATATCCTTATGATGCTATAGGAATGTAAATGGTTGGGAAACAATCAGACTCCCTTGAGAACACGACCTGCTTTTTCCCGCGGCGAATATATCAGGGCTAACACAGCTTGCTTAGGGGGCACCTAAAGCCTGAAAAATCCGCGTCCATCCGCGTAATCCGCCCAAATCCGCGATTCCAATTTATTTTCACACTCACCCCAACATCTCCAAAAACTCTGCCTCCGTCATCACCGTGACGGTCTCGATTGCGTTAGCCTTCTTCAGTTTCGAGCCCGGCTTTTCGCCAACGACCAAAATGTCCAGCTTACCAGACACGGCACTAACGATCCTTGCACCTGCGTTCTTCGCCTTCTCTTGTGCCTCCTTGCGGGACATTTGCTGCAGGGAACCAGTAAACAGCATACTCTTACCCACAAACGGTCCTTCGGTTACCTCCGCACGGGGGCGATCCTCTTCCGTTGGACGCACGTTAACGCCGAGTTCTTCCAGGTCCTTAATCATCTGAACGTTAGCGGGGTTAGCAAACCATTCCGTCACGTTCTTCGCAACCGTAGGGCCAATGTCTTTGATGTTCGTGAACTGCTCTTCCGTCCAGTCCGCAAGGTCAAGCGCGTGCTCAATATTTTGGGCAACGAGCTGCGTGGCTTTTTTACCAAAATGATGAATACTAAAACCGTAGAGAAAGCGCCACAGCGGTTGCTTTTTTGCTTTATTGATCGCTTTTTCAAGGTTATCGGCGGATTTATTGCCGAAGCCTTCCAGTACGGAAATCCAGTCGTAGGGCAGCCGGTAAACATCGACGATGCTGTTGAGCCAGCCCCGTTTGTGGAAGAGTTCGACGTAGCGTTTGCCCATTCCATCTATGTCCATCGCTGCTTTGGAGACGTGGAAGATGATGCGCGCCAGGTCTTGCTTACCGCACACGCAGTTGGGGCAGCGCCAGGCGGCTTCGCCTTCTTCCCGCATAAGCTTTACGGGCGTATTGGTTTGATTAATCGGGCATTCCTCCGGCCAAACGATGGGCGTTTCCGAGCCATCGCGCAAGTCTTCTAATGGTTTTACGATGTAGGGAATCACATCGCCAGCACGTTCCAGTAAAACCTTGTCACCAAGGCGAAGATCCTTATCGCGGATGAAGTCTTCGTTGTGGAGGCTAACGCTGGAGATCATGACACCAGCCAGAGAAACGGGTGTCGTTTTCGCTACGGGCGTGATCGTCCCGATTTTTCCCACCTGGTATTCCACGTTTTCAAGGGTAGTTGTAGCTTGCTTCGCGGCAAACTTATAGGCAATCGCCCAGCGCGGATGGTGGCTGGTATAGCCGGCGCGCTCCTGCAGCACGAGATCATCGACCTTAACGACCATGCCGTCAATTTCGTAGGCGTAATCATTGCGTTGGGCTTCCCACTTGGCGCAGAAGTCGTAGACGCCAGAGATGTCTTTCGTCCGTGTACGTTCAAAATCTGTGGCGGGTACTTTAAAGCCAAGATCGGTCAAAACATCCATAGCTTTTGTGTGGGTTTCCAACGGCTGGATGGCGTCGTTGCCGTCTTTATCCACTCCGTAGCCAAAGCTGTAGATGAAAGCTTCCAGGTTGCGGTCCACTACTTCTTTGGGGCTTTTCATTCGCATACCGCCGGTAGCCGTATTGCGCGGATTGGCGAATAGGGTCTGGCCAGCTTCAGCCCGGAGCTTGTTCATAGTCTCGAAGCGGTCTTTACGGATAATAACCTCCCCCCGAATTTCGACCTTGTGCAAGCCGTACTTACTGAATTCCGCAGACAGGGGAATTGACCGAATGACGCGAGCGTTGTGGGTCATCTCTTCCCCGAGTACGCCGTTACCACGCGTTGCCGCACGGACGAGTTGGTCGTTCTCGTACACAAGTACGACGGTGCCACCGTCGTACTTCGGCTCTACGGCGTAAGCCAGCGGTTCGGCTTCGTCCATGTTGAGCATCCGTTTTACCTGCTTATCAAATTCCGCAAGATCTTCTGCATTGTAGCTGTTCCCAAGGGATAACATCGGAACGAGATGAGGCACACTGACGGAATCTCCGGTGAGATCGGAACCGACGCGCTGCGTCGGGCTATCAGGCGTTACCAAGTCAGGGTCAGCAGCTTCCAGTGCTTCAAGTTGCTTGTAGAGCGTGTCGTATTCGAAATCACTCAGCACGGGATCGTCCTGCACGTAGTAACGCCACTCGTGGTAGCGGAGCAATTGCTTAAGCTCTTCGGCTTGCGCTTGTGGGGAAGCGCTTACCTCACCGTTTAAGTAGGCTTTCGAGCGGGCGTAATTTTCAGCAGGTGTTGGCATGGGGCGAAGGTAAAAAACGGTTGGCGGTTGTCAGTTGTCGGTTATCAGTTGTCGGTTGTCCGGTGTGCAGTTTTATAAACAGATGAACTTGCTTGAAGGTACAGAGTGCGCACGGGGCCCTACGACTAAGTCGGGACAGGTAAAAGGGGGCTCATACTCAACCGGGGTGCAAAGAAAGGTAAAGGAAATGGTTTTGTACTAATCGACAACTGCCAACCGACAACTGACCAAAAAAAGGATGGCCGAGCCCTCTCGTGCCCGACCATCTTCGTAACCTACTTCAAAATAGGTCTCTAACAAAGTGCTGTTCAAATGTTTAACGTGGCTATGCAGCCTTTATAAACAAAGCTCTTATTACAATCTTATTTTATGTGTGAATACGGGGATCGGTGAGGATGACAAGTAGAAATTAAAGGCTTTGATGGATCCGATGGACAAAGCCTCCATGGTCGTGTGCTAGAAATGATCTCTTACGGACCAATAGAATTCTGAAAACGGTGTCTTTGTCATGCGTTTTCGGGAATCGTCAAGTGTCTGAAATTGTTAAAAATTCAGGCTATTATTACCGATGTATACGGATAAAAGCACTTCCTTTTTAATCAAAGCGGGATAAAGAACATTTAAACACAACAACTAATATAGTAAATATAGGCCGTTTACCACCAATTAAACACCATTTAATCAACAAAACAGGTAAATACCCTTATTATAGCGCCCTATTGGTCCGGATAATACTCATTAACAAATTGAGAATAGCTTTAACAACTCTTCCGAATAATAAAAGCGCGCTAAAGAAAACGCCCACTAAAGACGGGGAGCTTTAGTGGGCGTAATAGTCGCTGACATGCGTCTAATTTATTACAGGGTCATAACATCGTTTTCCTTATTTTCTACTGTTTGTTCGACCTTTTTGTTGAAGCTGTTGACCCAGCTCTGCACTTCATCTTCTTTTCGCTTACCAGCATCTTCGGGATAGCCATTCTTCACCTCGTCCTTGATGGCCTTCATGGCATCCTGGCGAGCATTCCGTATTGAAATTTTGGCGGTCTCGCCTTCGGCTCGTACCTGCTTGGCCAATTGCTGGCGTCGTTCGGTGGTCAGGGGTGGAATATTGATCCGGACCATCTCTCCATCGTTCATGGGGGTGACACCAAGATTAGCCTCAAAGATAGCGCGCTCAATATCCGGCATGGCGGATTTATCAAAAGGCTTGATGGTAAGGGTGCGAGAGTCGGAGACACCAAGGCTGGCGACCTGCTGAATTGGTGTTTTAGCACCGTAGTAGTTCACCATAAGGCCGTTGAGCATAGATGGGCTCGCCTTGCCGGTACGAACCTTGAGTAGTTCACGCTCCAGGTGCTCGATGGCTTCATCCATCAGCATTTTAGATTCTTCGAGTTGTTCACTTAATAGTTCTTCGTCCATGGCGGAAAGTAGTTTGTTGGTTGTTGTTTCTAGTTCTACGGGCCTACGGAGCGATTTGTCAAGAGCGAAATAGCCCTCAAAAACCTTTCTATGCACCTGCGGCCGCGCCCTAAAGTAAGGGAATAAAGAGGAAAGGGAGAAAAAGAGAGAAGGGAGGAAAGGTCATCATGCCCTTACTCCCTTCTTCCTTTAGTTTCTTACTATCTAGTCGCGCGACCCGAGGTAACTCAGCACCAGGTAACCTAGTACCGCTACAGCGGACAGGGCACTCACCACGTAAGTCATTGCTGCCCACCACAGCGCATCTTTGGCGCCGGCGTGTTGCACACCGGTGGCAACGCGGCTTTCGTCAAGCCAATTGAGGGCACGGTTGCTCGCATCAAATTCTACGGGCAAAGTCATTACCGAAAATAAAGTAGTGATTCCGAAAACAACGATTGCGGCCAACATAATAGTAGGACCCAACGCACTGGATGCCATCACAATAGCAGCCATAAAGATCATGCTCTGCATCTTGCTGGCCACCTGAACCACTGGCACCATAGCGCTACGGAAACCAAGCCAAGCGTAAGCCTCAGCATGCTGAACTGCGTGCCCGCATTCGTGGCTAGCTACTGCTGCTGCAGATACATGACGGCCATTGTAGACATCAGGAGAAAGGCTAACCGTTCTGGTTTTCGGGTTATAGTGATCGGTCAAAAAGCCCTGGCCCTGTACAATTTTGACGTCGTGGACATTATAATGGCTTAGCATTTTTGCCGCTACCTCAGCACCGGTAAGGCCGTTCGTCATTGGAACCTGGCTGTACTTCTTGAATTTGCTTTTCAGCCGGTTACTCACGAGACTGCCGATACCGGCGAAGATCATCGTGATGATTATGTAAGTCATGTATCCACCGGAGAACATAGTAATATAGTTTTGTAGTAATGTAGTTGTTGTTGCCCTTAACGAGCAGCATTAGTATGACGTTGGTTTAGTGAAGTAGTAACTACCGCGTGCAGTAGCTTATCAAACTACTACTTTACTTTCTCAAGTTTTGTCATACCAAGGTACCCGTGCAGTACCTCTGGTAAGGTAACACCATCCTCTGTCTGGTTGTTTTCCAGCAGTGCAGCGATGATGCGCGGCAGAGCAAGGGCACTACCGTTCAACGTATGCGCCAGTTCGGTACCTTTCTCCGCCCGGTAGCGAAGTTTCAGGCGGTTGCTCTGGAAGGTTTCGAAGCAGCTTACGCTACTTACCTCCAGCCAGCGCTGCTGAGCGGCGCTCCATACTTCAAAGTCAAACGTCATGGCACTGGTGAAGCCAAGGTCTCCGCCACAGAGGCGGAGGATACGGAAGGGCAAGCCTAATTCGTCAAGCAATTTGCCGACGTGAGCGACCATCTCGTCCAGTACTTCGTAGCTTTTTTCAGGATGAACTAGTTGAACAACCTCAACCTTATCGAACTGGTGAACGCGGTTCAAACCACGCACGTGAGCACCGTAGCTACCCGCCTCGCGGCGAAAACATGGGGTATAACCAGTGATTTTTATGGGGAAATCTTTTTCGTCTAAAATCACATCGCGGTAGAGGTTCGTCAAGGGTACCTCGGCGGTGGGAATCAGGTAAAGGTCGTCTCCCGTAACGTGGTACATCTGCCCTTCTTTATCGGGCAGTTGGCCAGTGGCGCGAGCGGTAGCTTCGTTGACGAGCAGCGGCGGCTGAAATTCTTTATAACCGGCGGCAGTGTTGCGGTCCAGAAAGTAATTCACAAGCCCACGGGCAAGGCGCGCGCCCTGTCCGGTAAAGACTGGAAAACCTGCCCCGGTTGTTTTCACGCCCAGTTCCAGGTCAAAGATGCCGTACTCGTCGGCCAGTTCCCAGTGGGGCTTGGCCCCATCGGGTAGCGTTGGTAGTTCACCATTGAAGGGGAGAAAAACCTCGTTGTCTTCTTCCGTTACTCCAGCGGGAACGAGCTCATGTGGCACTTGAGGGAGGCTAAGCAAAAGCTCTTCAATCTCGGCCTTCACGGTATTTAATGCCCCTTCGCCGTTGGCAATGTCTTCTTTTATGGCGCTCACTTTATTGCGCATCGCATTACCTTCTTCGCGTTTACCGGCCTTCATCAACTTACCAATCTCGCCACTTAGCTGATTGCGCTCAGCAAGCAGTTCATCAGTTTTCGTTTGCACGGCTTTACGTCGGTCATCGAGGGCAATAATACGATCCACCGTTGCTTCAGCTTCGGGTACCTGACGTTTGGCCAGGCCGGCAAGGACACGATCTTTGTCGTTTCTTAGGGTGTTCAGCAGTAACATTATATAGTCTTTTGTTCTTTTTGTTTTTTTAGGCGCGGCCGCAGGATGCAAGGATTTTTTTGAGCCTTGCGCTATCCTCCAGGTCATTTGCCCTTCGAACGCTAACGTCATTATTAGGCCGGATAGTTGCCCGAATGGCTCGCAAAGGTAATACAGTGATCGCCTTTATTAAGGTCGTAGGATTACAACACTAAGCCAGTCTCTTATAAGCAACCTATTACTTGCGTCTTCGAGCCCTTCAACAAGTTGATATTTCGCCATCTGGTGGCGTACATTTAGCCTTAGTCTTCATTCCACTTGAACAAAGTGGTAGAAAATACTGTCTTACAAAAGAAAATTGCGACACTTTATTAAAAAATGCTTATTTTTGCGTCGCTAGCAGTTCTGCAGCAAGGATCATTTCGACAATTATTCTGTTGTCCGATTCAAATCAACCACACGTTGTCACTTTCCAAGACGTAATATCTATACGTTAAGTGCTGCCCTTGTATCTCACGGAGGCGCGCACAAGTATCATACCAAAGTAAGTCGGCAACATTCTTCCCCCCAGCGCGCACCTATTCTTCTGCGCACCAATTTATTTCCCCAATTCACTTTTTTAGTATCAATTATTAATGTTTAGCATAGCGCAACTGAAAGCCATGGTAGTTCCTGAATTAAAGGAACTCGCCGGTAAAATGGGCCTCAAATCCTACCAAAAAATGAAGAAGATGGACCTTGTTCTGGCCATCCTCGATCAACAAGCCGTAACCGGCACTTCTTCCGCCGCCGAGCCACCTGCTGCCTCGGATACTGACCGCGTGCCCAACCGCCGTGCCGCTGCAATCGCCGCTGCCGCAACCGCAAAAAAGGAAGGTAAAGAAACCAAGAGCCGCTCTTCTCGCACCAAAGCCGACGCGAAGAAAAAGGAAGAAAAGCCAGCCCGCGGGCGCGGCCGAGGACGGGCCGTCGACAAGGACGAAACTGCCGAAGAAAAGCCAACCCGTGGGCGTGGCCGAGGACGGGCCGCCAAAAAGGATGAAACTCCCGAAGAAAAACCAACCCGTGGGCGTGGCCGAGGACGAGCCGCCAGTAAGGATGAAGCCCCCGAGGAAAAACCAACCCGTGGACGTGGCCGTAGCCGCCGGGATGATAACGATAAGGAAACCAGCGAAGTCCGGCCACGTGGCAGAGCCCGCAACATCGAAACCATCGAAGCAGAAGCCGCTGCAGCAGCAGCTGAAGGCAGAGGGCGAGGCAGAGGCAGAAGCAAAGACGACGACGCCTCCGAAAACGAAGCACCCCGTGGCCGCGGCCGCGGTCGTGGTCGCAACCAGGAAGAAAATACTACCGAAGAAGAAGGACGCGGCAGAAGGCGCGGACGCCAAACCCCTGAAGACCAACCCGATGAAACTCGTGGGCGGGGAAGAACCCGTACGCCACGTGAAGATCGTGACGGAAACAAAGACGACCAACAGAGTGAAACACCAGTACGCGGCCGAGGTCGTTCCGGAGGCGAACCACTAGAACGTTATGAACGCCGTGGCCGTTACGAAGACCGTGACCAAAATGAGCGTGGTAGCCGGAACGAACGGAAAAACGAACGCAATCAGAATCAGAACGATCGCAACCAAAATGAGCGTGGCAACCGCCAGGAGCGCAGCAACAATCGCCCAGAGCGCAAGCCAGAATACAAGCTTGACGGCTTGGTTTCCTCCTCCGGGATACTAGAGATGATGCCCGACGGCTACGGCTTCTTACGCAGCCCAGACTACAATTACCTCACCAGCCCGGACGACGTTTACGTGAGCCCGCAGCAGGTAAAACAGTTCGGACTGAGAACAGGAGACACGGTTCGAGGCCCGGTAAAACCACCGAAAGAAGGCGAAAAATATTTCGCCCTGCTGGAAGTAGAATTAATCAACGGTGTAGAGCCAAAACGGATGCGCGATCGTGTTCCTTTTGACTACCTCACGGCACAGTTTCCGACTGAAAAATTCACCCTCAGTGGTCGCCCCGACGGGAAAGATTATGGCATGCGCCTCATTGATCTCTTCACTCCAATCGGTAAAGGCCAGCGTGGTCTCCTCGTTGCCCAGCCGAAGTCTGGTAAGACCTTCTTGTTGAAGGATGTCGCCAATGCTATCGCAGAGAATCATCCAGAGACTTACCTCATCGTTCTTCTCGTTGACGAACGCCCGGAGGAAGTAACGGACATGAAGCGCAGCGTGAAGGCAGAAGTAGTAAGCTCCACCTTCGACGAACCAGCAGAAAACCACGTTCGTGTAGCTAACGTGGTGCTCGAAAAAGCAAAGCGGATGGTCGAGTCTGGCCACGATGTTTGTATCCTACTCGACTCCATCACCCGTCTCGCCCGCGCCTACAACACCGTTCAGCCCAGCTCCGGCAAGGTGCTCTCCGGTGGTGTGGAAGCCAATGCGCTACAGAAGCCTAAGAAGTTCTTTGGTGCTGCCCGTAATATTGACGGCGGTGGATCGCTGACCATTCTGGCTACCGCCCTGATTGATACGGGCTCCAAGATGGACCAGGTAATCTTCGAAGAATTTAAAGGTACCGGCAACATGGAGCTCCAGTTGGACCGCTTCCTGGCCAACAAGCGCATGTATCCGAGTATCGACTTTACCAAGTCCAGCACCCGCCGGGACGACCTCCTGCTTGGCCGCGAGGTACTTCAGCGCATGTTCGTACTCCGCAACCACCTGGCCGATATGAAACCGGAAGAAGCATTCCAGTTCCTTATGCGCCACATGCAGTCTACTAAATCTAACGACGAGTTCATCACCTCGATGAATAGTTAGGCTAATGTCTGGTAAGACATGAAACATCATCCCCAAATCGACCTTTAGTTGATTTGGGGATTTTTTATTGAAGGAACATTTACCTTCGGCGGGCAATTGGCCTGACTTTAGCTCGGGTGAGTAAGCACGGCCTGTGGTAACAGCGACAGCCTAATCTCTAACTTCTAATTCCTAACCTCTACCTCAAAATGACTACCGTCCTTCCCCTGACCTTCAACCCGGTTTCCGAGAACACTTACATTGTTTTTGACAACGACAGCCGCGAAGCAATCATCTTCGACCCCGGTTGTTTCACCAACGCAGAAGAGGTCGAATTGAGTCAGACAATAGAGCAATTAAAACTGAAGCCCGTACAGCTGATCAATACGCACTGCCATTTTGATCATGTTTTCGGCAACGATTATGTGATGAAGAAATACGGACTTAAGCTGGGCATCCACGAGTTAGAAAAAGATATTCTCCAAGCGGCTCCCGTAGTTGTAAACATGTACGGATTACCCTCGATGACCCCATCTCCTCCTGCAGATTATTTCATTGCCGAGGGAGACACGATTACGCTAGGAGAAGCAAGTTTTGACGTACTCTTCTGCCCGGGCCATTCTCCGGGAAGCATCTGTTTTTACAATGCTACAGAAAACTACCTGATCGCCGGAGACGTCCTCTTCGACGGATCCATCGGGCGAACGGATCTACCCGGTGGAGATCATCAAACGCTCATCGGCTCCATCCTGACGAAGCTTATGCCTTTGCCGGATGAGACCGTTGTCTGGCCAGGACATGGTGGAACAACGACGATTGGTAAGGAGCGAGGGAGCAATCCGTTTTTGCGGTAGACGTAGCACTCGCCAGTCGAATTCTTTTTTGTCCGTTCTCCTGAGCTATAATTCATCGAAACAGTCAGGTCCTAAAGGAGGTGGACGACGCTTCCACAACCAGCACAAAAAAGTTACACGCGTGAATGAGCTGCATTAGAAGATTAGTTCCCATCCTCAGTGTTGATCTGACCGATAGGATTAAACGAAAAAGAATTCGACTGGCGAGTCCCCCCCCCCTTCAACCTCACCTTGCACCCGCGCCCGCGCCTAGATTTGTATCTTACGCCCACAAGTCCGTGTCTTGAGAAAAGAGCTATTCCCCAAAAGGTTTTTTGTATTCCTCTGTCTGCTGTTACTGGCAGCAGGAACTGTGCACGCACAATCGGCTGAAGAACTGAAGGCAAAGCGTAAACGCTTACAAAAAGAATTGCGACAAACGAACCAACGCCTGGCCGCCACCCGAGCCCGCCGTGGAGCCGCAGTAGGTCAGGCCAGTTTACTGCGTCAGCAGATTGAACAGCGCACCGAACTACTGGAAACCCTTTACGCCGAAGCAGACCGCAACGCCCAACGTTTGCATCGTGACTCCAATGTAGTGGTTTCTCTGACCGACGATCTAGACAGAATGGGTAGAGAGTACGGTAGTGCTCTCCGAGCAGCTAACCGTGCGCGCCTGAGTAACGGATGGTTGGCCTTTATGCTCAACGCGAGTGGCTTCAACGATGCTTTCCGTCGGGCGATCTATCTCCGCCAATACCGCGAATATCGCCGCAGGCAAGCTCGCCTGATTCAACAAACCCGTGCTTCACTGAACGAACGCATCATCGTACTGGAAGCACAACGCATTGAACAGGACTCACTGCTGTACGAAACCGAAGATCAAGCAGGTACCCTCCGCGAGGAATTGGCGATCCAAACAGGTATTGTGAATAAATTATCTTCCAGTGAAAAAACGCTGCTGGCCAAAGTCCGCAAACAACAGGAGCAGAGTGAGCGCCTGAATCAGGAAATCAGGTCCGCGATCGGCCGGGCTATTGCTCGCGACGAACGTAAAACAAAGGCCGATCGTAAGGCAGGAGTAGTTGCCTCAAAGACCAGTTCCGTGGGCGGCACAATTAGCCAACGAAAAGGCAAACTAGGTTGGCCCGTTCGCGGCAAGATAGTCCGACGCTTCGGTACCCAACCCCACCCCGACGTACCCTCCGTAAAAATTCAGAACAGTGGAATTGATATAAATGCTGGTCCAAGTGAAACGGTAGAGGCGGTATTTGCGGGCAAGGTTATCAGCCTACGAAAAATCCCAGGACTTAACAACGTGATTATGATCCGTCATGGTGGCTTTTATACCGTCTATTCGAACGTTGAACACCCCCAGGTAAAGACGGGGAACAACGTTCAGGCAGGCCAACAGCTCGGCCTTACAACAGAAAAAGGAGACGCCCTTCATTTTGAGATATGGAAAGGCAAGACGCCTCTGAACCCAGCTTCGTGGCTAATACAGTAGCAAAAGAACGGCCGCGCCTTCTCCAAAGGAAAGCACGGCCACACCAATTAGCATTGAGTAACAAAAAGGAATAATTCTTTACGCCGTCTGAAGTAGGCGTGCTGGCACAGCATTTTTCTGCCCTAGCAGTTCGGGGGTAAGTGCCTCGAAGCGGTAACCCAGATCTGCGTAATGTTTTAGTAGACGTGGTAATACAGCACGTACAGTTTCTTCAGCCTTGAGGCTATCGTGAAAAACGACGATACTGCCCGAGCGGGCGTTGCGAACGACATTGTTGAAGCAATCATCAGCGGTAAGTTCCGGGTCGAAATCTCCCGAAAGCACATCCCACATCACCACTTCGTAATGGCGGGTGAGAAACTGCGCCTGGGCGGGCTTTAGCCGACCGTAAGGCGGGCGAAAGAGCGAGCTTTTCACTTGAAGAGCACAGTGGCGAACGTCGTGAAAATAGGGCATATTTTCAGACTTCCATCCATCCAGGTGGTGCATGGTATGGTTACCAATCGTGTGGCCGGCAGCAAGGGTAGCCTCTATAAGTTCTGGGTAACGGCGGGCGTTGTTTCCAACACAAAAGAAGGTAGCTTTCGCGTTGAAAGCAGCGAGTTGCTCCTGAATCCAGGGTGTAACTTGAGGGATAGGGCCATCATCAAAAGTAAAGTAGATGACGGGAGCGTCTTTCGGAGCATCAACCTTCCAGTGAAAGTTAGGGAAGAGCTTCTGAATTACACTTGGTGTTTTAATAAGATACATGTTCGGGAAAAATTTGGGTTTGATTGTAAGATTACAATGCCCTGAGAGGCTACAGAAGTTGCCAACTGTACCTGAAAGGATTTGCATCTTTAGTGCTTATACTCCGCCTTGATAAACCTAGAAAAAACGTGTTTATACCGGCCCATGAAAACTTCCGGTGTTGGTTCTACCATTGTCGTCGAGAAAGGTTTGGAGCAGCTTCCGTGATTGTGCAAAACGAATCCGCTACCTTTGCCCGCGCTATGGGGGATGAACTATCTAACGAAGAAACGTAAATGTAGTTTATTCCGCTGCCTGCAAAATAAAAATTTGTATAACCTCCCCTTCGCTTAATTACAACCCCATGACTCCCGTTCGCGTCCGATTTGCCCCCTCTCCCACCGGCCCATTGCACATTGGCGGCCTGCGTACCGCACTCTACAACTACCTACTTGCTCGTCAAACAGGCGGCGTTTTCGTCCTTAGAATAGAAGATACCGACCAGAAACGCTATGTTGAGGGTGCCGAAACATATATCATGGAAGCACTCAAATGGTGTGGTATCAGCCCTGATGAAAGCCCGGAGAAAGGAGGGAATTACGGTCCCTACCGCCAAAGTGAGCGTCGAGATATCTACGCAACTTATGTGAAAAAGTTATTAGCCAATGGTTCTGCTTACTACGCCTTTGATTCCGAAACTGAGCTTAACGACCGTCGGGAAGCTGAAAAAGCGGCAGGCAACCATAACTTCCGCTACGACGCATCCACACGGATGAGCATGCGCAACAGCTTAAGCCTAAAGCAAGCTGAAGTAGATGAATTACTCGCCAGCGAAACGCCTCATGTCGTCCGTTTTCGCATTGACCCCGGCAGCACCGTCAACTTTTCAGACACTGTACGAGAACAAGTAAGCTTCCAGACTTCCGAACTTGGTGACCAAGTACTCATGAAAGCCGATGGCTTACCAACTTACCACCTGGCCAACATCGTTGACGACCACCTAATGGAGATCACCCACGTGATCCGAGGGGAAGAATGGCTACCAAGTACAGCCCTTCACGTACTGCTTTACCGTGCCTTCGGCTGGGAGGCAACCATGCCCGTTTTTGCCCACCTCCCATTACTCCTTAATCCAAATGGAAAAGGAAAACTAAGTAAACGCAACGGGGCAAAATTCGGCTTCCCCGTTTTCCCACTTCAATGGGAAGACAAGCAGAAGGGCGAAGTTGCAGCAGGCTTCCGTGAAGACGGTTTCTTGCCGGAAGCCCTCGTTAATTTCCTGGCATTCCTTGGCTGGAACCCGGGCACAGAACAAGAAATATTCTCCCTCGAAGAGTTGGTCACCGCATTCGACACCGGACGAATCAATAAGAGTGGTGCTCGCTTCGACATCGAGAAAGGGAGATGGCTCAATCAACAGTACCTGATCGCTCAACCCGACGCAGCCTTGGCCCCACTGGTGCAGGCAGAATTTAGTAAGCAGGGTTTTGACATTGACATCAGTAAAGCCGAACAGATTGCGGGCCTGCTGAAAGAGCGGGTACATCTGCTACCCGAATTCTTCAGCAACGGTCGGTACTTCGTCGCCCCCGTTCTGGCCCACGACGAGAAGACCATCAGGAAAAAGTGGAAGCCAGACAACCGGACGAAGTTTGACAATCTGGCCCACATCCTGGCTAACCATGACAACTGGACAGCACCTTCCATCAAAGCTGCCGTAGTCGCCTTTATGGAGGCTAATGAACTTGGGTTTGGTGCGGTACTCCCAATCATTCGCATTGCGCTAAGTGGCTCCGTTAAAGGCCCCGATGCATTTGAAATGATGGAAGCCATAGGCCAGGAAACCACTGTTGCACGCTTGCGGGAAGGCTATGACCTCTTCACCTCGATAAAGCAGGGGTAGTAAAGTATACTTTAAATTACATTGTACTAGATAGAGGCGCGGCCGCGGGTGCAAGGTTAGTTTTCTGCACTTGCTCGTTGGTAAAAGGATGGGGTATTCAAACTTCAAGCGTCCAGCTCAAGAAATGAGACTCTAGAATTGTACGGATATGCTCAATCGTCTGAATTCTTTTCAAGACGATTTTTGCAAACCTGCAATCTGTTATACAATAGCCCTCTCATTTCTTCCTAAACTACATAACTAAATCACTCGTATATTTGCATCTCTACGCGGTCATTCCCCAACCGCCATCTACAAACCGATTTTAAGTTTTAATCCCAATGACTATTTACAGACTCCGCAAGATGCGGAGGCAGTGAGCACGAAACCGTGTCTCATGCTTCCCAACTTAGATCCCTCTCGCTTTTCCCATCGTAATCTCCTCCACGGCATGAACCGTACCTCCGTCTGCAATACCAACAGGTTGCACCTGCTGCAGTTTGCTATCTTATTTTTCCTTCTTGCTACCGTTCAATCGATAAGCGCCCAAAACGGTACGCTTACTTTCATTGACGATGCTCCGGACGACACCACCGCCGATTGCTTTGGGGACTTACCAATTGCTCCAAATCTACGCGCAGCTGTTGTTCTGGGGCCAGGTGTATTTGACACCATTGAGGTTTCATCTTTCGACGAATTAAGTAGTCCCAACGCTCCCTGTACCGGTGGGAGCGTAATTCGGATCTGGGAGCGTGAAGGAGACCTTAACACTATTCGTGAAGAACAGGTAATTAATATCGGACCTGCACCGGGAGACAATGCACCAACCTTCAACCTTGGTTTACTTCCCCCTTTCCGGGATACCGTAGATTGCCGACTGGTGAATGAAGCCGGAGACCCCGCCAGCTATGACCGATGGCTAGGAGACCGCAGGGTAGCCGCCGCAGCAGCAGTTATGGAGGACTGTGCTCCAATCGTGTCGTTAACGGACGATGCCCCCGACACCCTCATAAACTTTGCCTGCAACGACACCCTCAAGGTAACCTTCATTGCAACTGACCTTTGCGGAGATACTGCCTCACTAGCCTTCCACTACGTTACCGTTGACACCATTGCTCCGGAAATCATTGGAGCCGTAAACGATTCCTTCCGGCTGAGTTGTGCGGACCCCTTTCCAATTGTTCCGGAAATTATCGTTGAGGATTGTGACACCTCAGCAAACCTCATGTTTACAGAAACAACGACTCAACTTCTAGATGGAAGCTGTCGGGAATACAACTACGATGTTCGTCGCTCCTGGGTAGCCACAGATCGTTGTGGGTTTTCTACGGTTGTCCGTCAAATCATTGAGGTAAGAGATACCGAAGTGCCGAACTTTCAGCGTCCCAACACCATTCAGTTGCGTTGTGATCAGGATCCTGAAGACCTAAGTATTACTGGAGAACCAACAGAGCTCAGTGATGACTGTACTCCCGTAGAAGACCTCGAAGTGACCTTTACGGACGAAAACATCACTATCGGTGTCTGTCAGAACCGTTACAACATAAATAGAACCTGGAGAGTAACCGATGCTTGCGGCAATAGCCGTATCCGTATTCAACAAATTAGGGTTCGCGACGAACAGGCTCCCAGTTTCGACGCCCCGCCCTCTCAGGTATCTGTGAGCTGTGCTGACTATGAAAACACGGCCGTAACCGGTATGCCTTTCAACCTCTTCGATAATTGTGATCCTACGGTTAACCTTTCTTTCGAAGACGACATTACTCCTGGAAACTGCCCGGGCAACTTCCTTGTCTCCCGGGAGTGGCGAATATTTGACGATTGCGGAAACGACCGGTTTTTCACCCAAGTACTAACGGTAACGGACACCAGTGCACCGGTAATCATTAATGCCCCCGAAGACCTGATTACCAGCTGCAACAGCAACGTAACACAGCAATTTCGTTTCAATACTTGGCTTGAGGAACTAGGAGGTGCCCGCTTTAATGACAATTGCACCAACGAAGACGAACTAACCATTATCCTCGTTGAGTCCGGTACGAACAATTTCCCGCTATTGCCTGAAATCAACTGTACGGAAGCGGATGGTACCGTTCGTCGAATATCCGTAGACATCATTGTCACGGATAATTGTGGCAATAGCACAACGTCGACGATGCAGTACCGACAGATTGACGAGCAATCAATTAATATTTTTGACTGTCCGGTCAGCCAGGTGCTCACCACCGACCCCGGGTTTTGCTCAACTGAAGTCATTCTCCCCCCTCCAACCATTCAGGATCAGTGTTCCAGCGGAACACCATTTCAGCTCAACCTGCGCGATACTGTAGAAATCACCAGCGCAGCGACGAATCAAGCAGAACTGGGCTCTGTTCCGGTTGACCCCCTGGAGTTCAACCTGGTTATCCCGACCGGGCTCCCCGTTAACGGATTCACCACCGGTCGTTTCACCATCACGCTGGAAAACGTAGACGCCGAAGGAGACGATGAATTCTTTTTCATCTACGCTGAAGACGGGACGCTACTCGGAACGACCGAACAGGGTACCGTACAGTGCGAAACGGTGGTTACTCTAGACAGTATTACGCCCGTACAATTTACCCGCTTTGCCAACGACGGGGTAGTCACCTTCCGTCTTGAACCCAATATTCCTGAAGGACAGCCGGGCACCTTTGCCATTAACAACCTCTGCGACGGTGGCAGCCGGGCCTACATTCATCTCCAACAAGCCGCTTTCCGCCTTACCGAAATAGTTTACGAAGTAGACATCGACGGTAATGGTTTTACCGTAGTTGATCCTGTAGACAATGTAACCACTCGCCTGGATGTCGGTCTTCATCAAATCACCTATCGGGGTACTGACTGCGGCGGTAGTGTGGATGAATGTAGCTTTACCATAACCATCGAAGACCAGGAACCACCGGTAATTACCTGCCCGGAGAATATTGATGTGGAGCTTGCCCCTGATAGTTGCCAATCCTCCATTGAACTACCTCTCCCCCTAAGCGTAGAAGACAACTGTGACCCCTACACCGTTACGACCGAGACCTTCCCGGCCGACGGTAATCTTTTACTCTTTCCTTTCAACTTTGATCCTAACCTCAACGGCTTCCAGGCAGGGGCCATATTTGCGGACCTGAATAATATACCCGCAGGTCTTACGGACAGTGTCGACATTGATGTACGCTTCATTGGCAATTTCAGCAATCCGAGAGCTAATCTGAATGTGGTTTTCCCAGATGGTACCATCCTCGGTTCTTCTGCTCGTGGAGACGCAAGCTGTTCTGAAGAGGGAACCTTGCACCTGCGCGCCGCCGCCCAGAGCATCCTTGCTCAAGCGGACGAAAGCGGAAACCTTCGCCTTACCCTTCGTCCCAGTATTGTAACGGTCCCGCCCGGACAAGAAGGAGATGGCGTTACTCCGTGCGATGAAGACAACATCATGGAAGAAGGTGGCGATGATGCAATTTCTGGTGCTGCCGTAACGGTAACTTATCGAACCCTCTTTCCCAACTATTTCACTACAGGAGCTACGGTTACGCAAACGCTGTCAACTTCTGCTTCCAACCCTGCACCGCGCCTTACGTTCAATCAAGGCCTGACAAATTTCTCTTATCTGATAAGTGACATGAGTGGTAATTCGGACACCTGCTCTTTTACCGTTAGTGTGCGGGACGTAACGCCTCCTACTGCGGTCTGTACGCCAACCACCGTTTTCGTGGACCCATCAGGGCTGCTGCCCATCACTGTAGACCCTTCTGTTGTAGGCGGTAACAGTTCAGACAATTGCGCTATAGACTCCATACGGCTCAGCCCTAATGTCTTTTCGTGCGACCAGTATGGGCAAACCATAAATATTTCTTTGGTGCTCGCGGATGCATCCGGAAATCAAGACTCCTGCTCCACTATTGTGAGTATCGCTCCTCTTCCACCAAGTCCGACTGCCAGTACTTCGGTCTGCGGAGGGGATACCTTACGCCTTTTTACCAATCCTCCCACCCTAGCAGAGCCAGGACAAATCATTTACACCTTCCAGTGGTTCTCTCCTGATGGCAACTTGATCAGCACCCTCGAAAACCCAGTAATCCCCGGAGTGGACGAGAGTCAGGAAGGAGCCTACCGAGTAGTTATTCGGGGGCTTACCGGTTGTAGTGCTGAAGCTGTGGTAAACATTGACATCGGGAACATCCCTTCCGCCCCCACCATTGAAGCTCCATTACGGGTATGTATTGGCGACAATGCAGCCCTTACTTCTGTTTCAACTTACTCCGGCCAGGTACGCTATGAGTGGTTCCGCGGCCAGCCGGGAGCAGGCACGCTTGTGGGGGAAAGTTTTGTCGCTACTTTCCTGGCGCCATTTACTAACGGAACACAGACTGGAGATTTTTACGCTATAGCTTACGTAAACGGTTGTCCGTCCCCTCCGTCCAACGTAGTAACTGTAGGCACCGTAGAGCAGCCAACCGTCGGCCTTCTAAGCCCGGAACAAGAAGTTTGTGAGTTTAGTACGTTCTCAATTTCCGCTGAAGGTTTGGCCTCCCTGACTTACATCTGGACGGGACCAAACGACTTTAGCGCTGAAGGCCAAACGATAATGATCGAGAATGTACTGGCAGACGACGCAGGCACTTACACCGTTCGCTCGGTTCGCTCAGAGGGTTGTTTTAGTGAACCTACGTCCGTAGCGCTTACTGTTCTCCCAGCGGACGCTGGCACGAACTTGCTACCTGTAGCACCTGTTTGTCCTTCAGATACACTCCAACTGGAAGCTGCCGACGGAAGTGGAACAAACTACATCTTTTCGGGGCCGAATGGCTTAGTTTTCAACCATCCTGAGTCAGTTTTACGCATCGCTCCGGTTACTCCTCTTGTGGCTGGTGAATGGACAGTACGCATCCAACGCGGTGAATGTTCATCTGCTGCGAGTGCCCCTATTACCGTTACGCTGGGGACCAGTCCGACACCCTCTACTTTTACCATTCCGGACCCCGTTTGCTCAGGTAATGATCTAATTTTACAAGGTGGTAGCAACGTAGCTGGCAGCAGTTATAATTGGTCTGGCCCTGATGGCTTCACTGCGGAAGGTATTGCGGTAAGCATTTCTGATGTAGACACTTCTGCCAACGGAGACTATGTACTAATGGTGACTTCACCTTCCGGTTGTTTTGCGCTGGATACTCTGAGTGTAGATGTTCTACCGGGAATCACCATTGACTCCATCAACGTATCCTCGGGTCAGTGTCTTTCGGGAGGCGAACTGGTAAGCCTCTCTGCCTCCATTACACCGGCTTTGCCAGCGGGTGGAGACTACCTTTTCCGTTGGTCCGGACCTGAAGGCACCAGTACAAATGACACACTGATTATTCCTAACGTCAGTCTTGCTTCCAACGGAACCTACTCCCTGACGGTAGAAAACGCCGACGGCTGTATTTCTAGCCAGTTCAGTATGAACGTAGAGTTTGATTTTGCTCCTGTCAGGCCTACGACGCCCTTTACCGAGTCTGGCCTAACCTCCGTTTGTGAAAGCGCCAATCTGGAGCTGATGACGAACGATTTCGGAAGCGGTGTAACCTACCTCTGGAGACTTGGTGATGGGACGGTGATTCCAACCACCAGCAACAACCTGACACTTCAGGATGTAGACGCCAGTCTTTCCGGTTCGTATACCGTCCGGGTAGTACGTGGCAACTGTACGTCCTTGCCTTCAGAAGGGCAAATGATCACGATAACTCCATTTCCTGCCATAACCGTCTCGGCTAACGACCCTGCCTGTGGTGGCCAGCCGATAAATTTCCAGGCAACGGACCTCGCTGGCGCATCCTACGCTTGGCGCGGGCCAAACAACTTCAGTTCCAGCTTACCAAATCCGACAATTGTTCGTGCCGACGCTGCCGTCCATGCAGGCACCTATAGCGTAGTAGCCACGCAAAACGGTTGTTCTTCGGACACCATGTTTGTCAACGTATCCGTATTACCGACCCCCGGCGTCCCTGTGGTTCAGCCGGTTGATCCGGTTTGTCTCAGCGACCCGGATGCTTTACTTAGCCTAATTGTGAACCCCAACACAGCCACCGCGGGCGCAACCTACACTTGGTTTATCCAGGAAGGGCAAGTCCAGGTTGGCGAAACAACCGATATGCTGAGTCTGGACATCACCGACTTTGGTCTTTTTGAAGGCGGAGGGCTCTTTGGCTTTAGTGTGCGCTCAAATCTAAACGGGTGCTCAAGTGAACTTTCCACTCCGGTCAATATCCGGATTGATGCCGCTGATGATTTCCAGCCGGACGCCGGGCGAGACACCGTTATTTGCGAAGGGATTTTCCTCCTAGACGCCTCCCCTGGAGGAATCGGTACTGGCCGCTGGTCTTTGATAGAAGGAACCGGAGACATCACAATCATCAACCCAGGCTCCCGGACGACGGCTGTGCAGGGGCTGACACAATTTGGCGGCCCCTACCAGTTTGCCTGGACGCTTTCTAACGGAAGTTGTCTCAATTATGCCGCTGACACAATACGTTTAATGGTAACCGATGGCGAGGAAGCCGAAGCAGGGGACGATGTTCTCGCCTGTATCCGGGAAGAGGTTCGCCTGAACGCAACAGCTGCAACGATGGTTGGCAGTGGCGGCCGCTGGACCCAAGCACTGGCCCAGGATATTCTCGGAGTGGAGATTATTTCCCCAACTGATCCGAACACCATAATCCGTGGCCTGCAAGCTGACAACGTCTACTCTTTTACCTGGACGGTGACCAGCAACTGTGGCGTAAAGGAGGATGTAGTGGTCGTTAACGTTAGTGACCCGACGCCCTTTGCGGGCCCGGACGAAACCGTCTGTAACGACGACCGTAGCACCATTCTTGCGGCCGACGAACCAACGATTGGCTCCTCAGGTCGCTGGTTTACGCCCGTACCGGACATGACCATTGTTGACCCCGAAAGCCCCACCACCATGGCCATTGGTCTGATACCTGGCAGCAATCTTTTCATTTGGGAAGTAGATGAAGGTTTTTGTGGCGATCGCTCGCGGGATACCGTGGTGATTACGTACTCCGAACCACCGCAACCGCGGGATGATCAGTACGACGTTGCCTTCCAGGGCAGTGTGACTTTTGACCCGACAGAAAACGACGAGCTCCCCGACGGAAGTACGATCACCTTTGGCGACATACCAATGGGCGCGACCCTGACGATCAATGATGACGGCACCTTCGCGTTTAAAGCTCCGGCCAACTTTGCTGGTGAGCTTGCCGTAGACTATACCGTGAGCAGTTTAGGTTGCTCCTCCGCTACTGCGACCGTATTCTTCCGTATTGGAGACGATGCCAGTTGTGAGGTACCCAACATCTTCACTCCCAACGGAGACGGGATGAACGACCGTTTCATTGTTCCTTGCCTATTGAATCTTGATCAGTTCCCCAACAGCCAGGTGACCATCTACAACCAATGGGGAGACGAGGTTTTCCGCAGCGGTACGCCTTACCTCAGCGATTGGGACGGAACCTACCAGGGAAGTCCGCTTCCCGTCGCCACCTATTTCTATACCATCAACTTTGGTGGCGCACGCGATGGCGCTACCGGGTCCGTAAGAATTGAAAGATAAGCGCCATGACTAAAGCTAACCAACTCCTTACCATACTGCTTTTCTTCTCTTTCGCTTTGAGTGCTCAGCAAGACGCGCAGTATACACAGTTTATGTACAACAAGCTGGGTTTCAACCCTGCGGTAGCCGGCACTCCGGAGTCAACACAGTTTCAGGTAGCGGCCCGGCAGCAGTGGTTGGGGCTCGAAGAAGCGCCCAGCAGCCAGGTAGCCACTTTCAACACGCCGATTACCGCGGCGGGTACGGGCGTTGCGGCCCGGCTGAGCCGGGTTACTATTGGCCTGGAGCAGCAATACAACGTTGAAGGCAGCTACGCCTACCGTTTTGCTATTGGCCGGGGTACGCGGTTGGGCGTCGGAATTTCCGCATCGGCCCGCTACTTCAACGTCGAATACCAAAACGCACGGCCGACCCAGGGCGGTGGCATAGACACGGCCATCCCCGGTGCAACGGAATCTAAGATCATCCCCAACTTCGGAGCGGGGCTCTACGTAGACGGCCCTAACTATTACGTGGGCCTCAGCCTGCCCCGGCTGTTGGAAAGCAACATTGACCTTGGCGATGAGGTGACCATCATTTCTCGTGAAGCACGCCACTACTACTTCATGGGCGGCATCAAATTTGCGCTGTCGGAGAAGCTGGCCATTGAGCCGCAGATGTTGGCTAAGTTTGTGAATGGCGCACCTTTCGATGCAGACTTCAACGTCACCGCACACGTAGGCCAGAACCTTTTCACCGGTCTTTCTTATCGTCTGGGCGGTAACGGAGGAGGGGAAAGCGCAAGTGTAATCGCGGGCCTCTACCTCTCCGAAAAACTATCGATGTGCCTGGCTTATGACCTGGGCCTGAGCGACCTCAAGGCGTCGCAGAACGGTAGCATCGAGCTGGTGGTCGGCTATTCCGTAGGCGGCCGCAGCGCGGCGGGTACTGTTGTTGATCCGAGGAATCTTTAAGGGGGCGCGGGACCGCAGGTGCGGGGAGAGGTTGAAAGGAAAGACCACCTTAAGTAAGGTCGAACACCACAGATTGCCGTTTTCAGGTTCCTAGCCCCTGTTTGAGAAAAGCGGCTATAACATCCGTCTACTTACTTTAGGATAACTCCTGCGAGACTGTTGCAGCATAGCCGTTCGACAAGCCATATTGCCATCCCAACCTCTCCTTTCCCACAGTAGCCAAGCCTGTGCATTAGCGTCCTACCCCAGCCAACGCACTACCCCAACCCATCAACCTCCCCTTGCACCTGCGGCCGCGCCCAAAACCTCTCTCAAAAATCCTATTCCCGTAAAAACACGCGTGCAAGACAACCAAACCCGGCAAATCCCCTTTGTATTTACGACTTTTGTCGTTAGTAAAATTTAGCCATGAGCCAACCTACCTTCCACGCACTACCGATCAGTTCCATCCAACCGGAAACCGACCAGGCCATCACCGTTTCTTTTAAGCCCGCAGCTGCTGATGCAGAACAGTTTGAATTTCTCGCCGGCCAGTACCTGACGCTGAAGTTTGTGATCCACGGAAAGGAGGAGCGCCGAGCCTACAGCATGTGCTCCGCACCTCACGAAGATGAAATTGCCGTCACAGTAAAGCGCGTAAAAGGCGGCATTGTGAGCAATCATATTGCCGACAACCTTAAAGTGGGCGACGTCGTAGAAGTGATGCCTCCACAGGGCCGTTTCCTGGTGAAGCCGGACCCCTCCGCCCGGCGTGATTTTTATCTTTTTGGCGCAGGTAGTGGCATTACGCCGCTGATGTCCATTATCCGTGAACTCCTGGAGCACGAGCCCAAATCCCGGATTCACCTGCTCTACGGCAACCGAGACGAGAAGAGCATCATTTTTGAAGAACGGTTAAAATCACTGCAAGAGCGGCACGAAGGTCAGCTCTTCGTACAGCACACGCTCTCCCGCCCGATCAAGCAAAAAGCTGGTGGCCTGCGGGGCCTCTTCGGTGGAGGGAAAACAACCTGGAACGGCGCAACTGGCCGGGTAGACATCCCCGCAGTACAACGGTTCATGAGCGCAAACCCCGGCGCGACGGACGATAAATCCTACTACATCTGTGGCCCAGGCCAGATGATCGACAACGTGGAACAAGCCCTGCTTGGCCTGGGAATGAAGAAAGCTAGCATCCACAGCGAGCGCTTCCTCTCCGCCAATGCAGCTCAGAAGAAAGCGGCCCCAGACACCCCCGTAGAAGGAGGAAAAGTAATCGCCAAACTCAGCGGGAAAGAAGTGTCCGTTGACCTGAAGCCCGGCCAGACCATTCTGGATGGCCTCCTGGAAGTAGGGGCCGCTCCGCCCTACAGTTGCCTTGCCGGAGCCTGCAGCACTTGCATGGCAAAGGTGACCAAGGGAGGCGTTAAAATGGAAGTTTGTTTCGCCATTGACGACGACGAGATTGCAGAGGGTTATATCCTTGCCTGCCAGGCCCACCCCACCACGCCGGAGGTTTACCTGGAGTTTGAATCTTAAACCGGAACGATTTGCCTCCGGCAAAGAGGCTTCACCGCCGGAGGCGGTTCATACCAAAATCGCTGCCGGAGGCAGCTCGCTTCAGCACTTTAATACAACCCTAACGCACCAAAAGACAACTTAGACGAGAGATTTTACGTAAATTAGACGACTCTAAAAGTTGACGGAACCCTCTTTGCCGCGTCTAAAGAGTAGCCAGAAGTTATTTCATGCCACGTTCTACCTACACAAAACTGCTGATTTTCTTGCTTTGCCTTGCCGGTTCCGCTATCGGGGCACAAGCCATGATCAACCAACAAGGGCTAAACGGTCCGCAAGAAAAGGACCCCGTTTTACGAGCTGACGGGCAGGTGCTCTTTTTTACCCGTCCCGATTTTGAGAACAATAAGGGTACAGACAATGCCGCCGACATCTGGATCACCAATCGCTATGCCGACGGAAGTTGGGGCCGAGCCCTTAACCCTGGTTCTCCGATCAACTCATTCGCGCATGATCGTGCTCTGGCAATCAGCCCCGACGGTAACCGGCTCGCTGTGCTTCGCACCGGAGCTGCAAACTATATCGACTTACTAGAGACTAGTGGCCGCAACTGGCGGGTACTCGCCACCTGGACGCTGCCTGAAGATGTCTACCCCCGGTACGACCTCACTTTTGACCCTAATAGTCAACAACTGATCTACAGTGCTTACAGCCAGGGACACCTGAATCTATTCCGTAGAGAAGCACTTCCCAATGGCCAGTGGGCCCATGCCGAGCCATTGAGCAGCCTGAATGGGCCGGGAAATGAAACAGCTCCCAGTCTGGCTTCCGATGGTCGTACGCTTTATTTCCAGCGTGATGGCAACCGCTGGTTCAAGCAAGCATCGCCCGGAGCCCGGGCAGAAGCAATTTCCATTCCCGGAAGTGTAAAGCAATTTTCTCCGGCGCTCAATGGCCGGGAAATTGTAGCAGCGGTGACTACAGGATCAGCTGGCGACCACTTGCAGCTCATTTCTGCTTCCAAAGCGGATCTCCCGTCCTCCGGAGAAGTATTTCGAGGTCAGCTTTCTGTTCCTCCGCCAATGGGTGAAGATGTAACCAATATCTCTCTTAGTACCGGAAAAACCTTAAGCGTCCGCCCGGACGTACTCCAACGATACGCCGTGTTCTTACGAGCAGGAGAAACAGTGGCGGGCATTACCCCGGCCATTAGTACACGAGCTGCTGGCGGCCTGGCAAACACTCAATCCATCAATGCGCCTGCTTCCGACCGGAGCCGCATTGAAGCCGGCATCGCTCGCCGCCAAAGAGAGCTTGATCGCCTAGATCGAGACCGACGCGAATACGATTTAATCGCTCCTAAAACTGATGATCCTGAACTTGCGGCCCTACGTAATCAATACCGTTCCATTAGTGGAGACACCCTTCCTCCAAGAACTGCGGCTAAAGGAGCACAGTCTAACACCCGCTACGCTGCGGAACTAAGCGAACTGGAAAGAATGAAGGCGAAGTTCCGCCGTCAGCAAAACGAAAAACTAGACCAACGCAGCCGGGGTAGTCATACCTGGTCGGGCACTAAGTCTACTGCTAAACCCCAAACCGCAGCTAGAACGCTGCCCCGCGTTGAAGACAGCTATCGCCCGGTTGATCCGACAAAAGTTGCTGCTACGCGGGAACGCTCTTATCAGGACAGTCTTCGCCTGGCCGCTGAAATTCGAGCGGGCCTGCAACGCGATAACGGTCCACGCGTTTACGAGCGTGCTTCCTGGGAAAACCAGGTTAGGGAAGGCCTTCCGCGGGAAGAGCCATTGTCTCCTTCAGAAGTCGCACGGCTCGACGCAGATTACCAGCGTAATCTTTCTGAGCTGGAAGCCCTGCGTGCAGAGTTGAAACGGCTGGACGGAACCGCACCTCGTACAACTACGCCTCCTCAGCCAGTCTCGACCACTTATACTCCTCCAGCTAACCAACAATGGTCTACTAAGGGTAATCCTTATCCCAATACTGCGCCACAGGCTCCACAGACTTACGGCCAGCCTACTACCAATCCGCAGCAAGCTCCCCCGGCAACCAATTCCAATTATGCCCCTACTCAGCGCCAGATGGCTCCTGAGCCTCAATATCGTAATGCTTCGCCAACCGGCCTCCGGGGCGCGCCCATGCCCGCAGGTATTAGCTTCATTCCAAACACTGCCTACCCCGATAGCCGGGGATATTCCGGGTTGGACCAGCTCATTGGCTTGATCAAGCAATCTACTTCTACCCTCGAGATTAGGGTACACACCCCACTTAATCTTACGCCGCGTGCTGCTCAGTTACTGAGCGAAGAGCGGGCCACCACAATTCGGAACTTCCTGGCCAATAAGGGTATTCCTTCCGCCAACTATAAAGTAATTGGCTTCGGCAACAATGTTACTGGCCAACAGGGAGAACGGGTGGAAGTGGTTAGGTAGAGAAATTTTAATTCTCGATTCTCGATATGTGATTCTCGATTCTTGATTTAGCTGCTGCGCGTTCCGTTCACGGCGCTACGCTTGTTCATTTTCAGGCGCGGCCGCAGGATGCAATGATGGTTTTAAAGTTCGTCGATCTTCCCGGAAGGAGAAATCTGAAAGCGCCGTGCGGTACTGGAGCTGGCTTTGTAGTCATATTCACCATCCGCATTAGCTTGGCCACTTACCTGATAGATCATCATACTTTCGTTAAGTACCGCCTGTGTTTGGGTAACTTCTTCACCGTCATAGCTTACACCAGCAATTACTTTCCGATCGATCAACTCCCGGGTAGCGGGGTGGAAAGTTGCCAGGGTATAATGGTATTGCAACAAATCAGCCCGCCAGTAGACAATGCCCACATAATCCTTATTTGCAGGTAAGCGAAGACACGCTACAAATTCAGTCAGTTCATCGGCCATACCCGGTTCGATGGGAAGCAAAAACGCTGCGATTAAAGCCGGAGGTAGCGGCGGCGTTTCCCGACTAATTGTACGGACGGTATCCTCGCTAAAGGTTAACGGAAGCTCGAGGTCAGGAAACTGTTCCAGAAAGTATTTAAAGGTTGGGGTAGACATTATTTCGTTGATTTAGGAGAGAACGCCTGAAGACGGAAAAGGATATGATCACGCTACTCTTCAGCAACAAATTATCTTTAGCCCTATAGCTTCACTTCAATTTCTAAACGCCATGCTTCATAAGGCCCGCTTCGTCGCTTACGTCAATCTGGTCATATTTTTCCTGCTTTTGATGTTCACCATCAGTCCGGGGATCATTATGTCCTTTATTTCTGCTCCATCGGTGAGCTTATTCAGTGGTCTTTTTCTGCTGGTGATGCTGGTTTGGGGAACCATCAATGCCTTCCGTTTTTTCCGAAAGCCTGGTTTGAGCAGCTGGGATCGGTTGTTTTTGTTACTGGCTCCCGTTAATCTTACTTATGTGTTGGTGGTACTGGGGGTGCTTTCTTACATGACTTAACTGACTCCTGAATCGTTTAGCTAGTAATCGTAAACACCGACCATCCTCACCTTTATTCCTTCCATTTTTAGTGCAAATTCAAGGTCATCAATAATGTTCAGCAGGGTGTTTTCATCATAATAATCTGACTCAAGGGAATGGCAGAAATACCAACGAGTACGCCCATCCGTTGTCTTCACTTTTACGTAATGGCCTTCGCCCCAAAGAAAGAGCGGCCATCCCAACCAGCTTACTATCCTTGATTTACTTATCAATACCGACTCTATTTCATCCCGGTGAAGTCTACGCGTCCACCACCAGGGAAAATTGCGGTTAAGGATGATAAATTCTCCTTTTCCAACTATGAAGCAGTTATTCAGTAAGCCTGCAAGTAAATACCATGGGACTATTCCCCATTTTAGCACCCATACTGTAGATTCCCAAAAATCGATTGCAATAAAAATTCCTCCACATACTAGCAACGCCAATGGCCAGATGACAAGAGTAATAAAAGGACTATGAAATACCTGTTCCTCTCCAAATCCATTACGCCGAGCATACCCGCTAACTAATAGATCCTTAGTATAAGTATAATAGTTACCTCGTGATTTAGCTCCCATAGCGTACATAATTTACAAAACAGCCCCGAATCAATCAAGATTCGGGGCTGAATTATTTCTTACTACGCCTTTATTCCTTACACCGCAAAACTCTCCCCACATCCGCACTCGCGGCTGGCATTGGGATTATTGAAGGCGAAGCCATTTCCGTTCAGCCCGCCGTTGAACTCCAGGGTGGAGTTACAGAGGTAGAGGAAAGACTTCAGGTCGCAAACAACCGTTTCACCGTTGTCTTCGAAAACCTGATCTTTTTCCTTCAACTCATTATCGAAGTCTAGCTGGTAGGAAAGGCCGGAACAGCCTCCGCTGGTGATGGTGGCGCGCAGGAAATAGTCTGGCGTGAAGCCTTTGACTTCCCGAATATTGGCTAATCTTTCCTTTGCGCTGTCGGCAACGTAGAGCATAGTAATGTAGTTTGGTAGTAATGTAGTGCTGCCGCACGAGGCAGACGTTGGAGGTGTAGTACGGGGGAACATAGGTAAGTCAGCTACCGCTCTACATACTACACGACTACATTACTACAAGAATTAGTGTGCTTCGAGCACAGCAGTAACTTCCAGTCCGTTCTTTTCCTGGTAGTCTTTGATGGCGCTTTTGATCGCGTCTTCGGCAAGGACAGAGCAGTGAATCTTAACGGGTGGAAGTGCGAGTTCTTCAACGATGGCCATATTGTCAATAGCGAGAGCTTCGTCAACACTTTTTCCCTTAAGCCACTCAGTGGCAAGGCTGGAACTAGCGATAGCAGAGCCGCAACCGAAGGTCTTGAACTTCGCATCTGTGATCTTTTGCGTTTCAGGATCTACCTGGATTTGGAGGCGCATAACATCACCACACTCAGGAGCGCCTACGAGGCCGGTTCCTACACCGTTGTTCTCTTTATCGAGTGTACCAACGTTGCGGGGATTCTTGAAGTGATCGAGGAGTTTTTCGGAGTAAGCCATTGTTTTAGATTGATAGTTTTATAGAAGATAGATTGATAGGCGCATATCGTTTGCGGTGTTCAACTTGCTCACCACTACCGGGCGAAACAGAAGCGAATTAAAACGATAACAAGTAATGAGAAGGAAAGATTAAACGTAGCCACTATCAATCTACCTTCTATCACGCTGGATTAGGGATGGGAATTAAATAAAACGTGTTTTTTGTCCTGACGCTTAGTGCTCAGACCACTCAATGGCGTCAATGTCTACGCCTTCCTTGTACATTTCCCAAATCGGACTGAGTTCGCGCATGTGGTTTACGCCGTCCGCTACCTGCTTAATGGTAGCATCAATATCCTCTTCTGTCGTGAAACGACCAAGAGAGAAACGGAGGCTGGAGTGAGCAAGGTCATCTCCCAGGCCTAGCGCAACAAGTACGTAGCTAGGTTCAAGGCTAGCCGAAGTACAGGCGGAGCCGGAGCTCAGGGCAATATTTTGGTTGAAGGTCATCATCAGCCCTTCGCCTTCAACGTGCTTAAAGCTGATGTTGGTAACGTGGGGCATGCGGTGCTCTTCACTACCGTTGACGTAAGACTCTTCGAGTACGTCCATCAAACCTTTCTGCAGCTTATCGCGCAGTTTGCTCAGGCGAGCGGCATCTTCGTGCATTTCTTCCTTTGCGATGGCAGCGGCTTTGCCGAAACCAACGATTCCAGGAACATTAAGTGTACCGGAGCGCATACCGCGCTCGTGGCCACCACCGTCCATCTGGCTGGTCACCTTTACCCGCGGATTTTTACGGTTGACAAAGAGTGCACCAACCCCTTTGGGTCCGTACATTTTATGACTGGTCCAAGCCATCAGGTGAACGCCTACCTCTTTAGGGTTTACGGGAATTTTACCAACCGCTTGAGTAGCATCAGACATGAAAAGCACACCATGCTTGGCGCAAATCTCACCGATTTCCTTCATCGGCTGAATTACTCCAGTTTCATTATTAGCCCACATGATTGAGACAAGAATCGTCTTGTCGGTAATGGCAGCTTCAAGGGCTTCAAGGCTGATGAGGCCTTCACTGTCTACTTCGAGGTACGTAACCTCTCCGCCCATCTTCTCTACCTTCTTACAGGCATCAAGCACGGCTTTATGCTCTGTAGTAGCGGTAATGATATGGTTGCCTTTACGAGCGTACATTTCGAAAACGCCTTTGATGGCTAAGTTATCGGATTCGGTAGCTCCAGAGGTAAAAATGATCTCACGGGGGTCTACGCTGATAAGGTCTGCAAGCTGCTCACGAGCAGTATCTACCGCTCCTTCAGCAACCCAACCCGCAGGGTGGTTGCGGCTGGCAGCGTTGCCGGGGTGCTCGTAGAAATATGGAATCATCGTTTCTACAACGCGGGGGTCCGTCGGTGTAGTAGCGTTGTTGTCGAGGTAGATGAGGCGTTGACTCATGTGATGAATATATTTTCGTCTTGTTTAAAGAGGCGCAAAGGTAACACGCATAAGTCGCTTTAGTTTTCGTCTAAATAAGAACTATCAATCAAAGCCATTTTCAACTAGCCATTTTCAATAAGCAGTTAGAAAACAGGCATTTATGTTTTAAGACCATTGGTTTCAATCTGAGATAATAGTATGCGGCACCTTCTCCAAGTCCCAGTCAATTACCAGACCACTGGCCAGCGAACGGGCAATGCTGTCTCCGTATAAGTGTTCGGCCAGGTAGAGCGCGGCCTCGAAGGACTTTGCCCCACCGGCGCTGGTAATGTATTTACCATCGTGAACAAAAAGAACATCTTTACGGACATCAAGGTGTGGGAATTTTTCGCGCATAGCGTCAATGTCGCTAGGGAATGTGGTACTCACTTTTCCGTTCAGCACGCCAGCTGCGGCCAGTACAAAAGCCCCATCACAATGACTGGTTACAAAGCTGGCTTGCTGGTCTACCCGCCGGACGAAATCAAGTAATTCTTCGTTTTCCAGGTCAGTATCAAGGTGGTGTTCTGCACTCGGAACAACGAGGATATCAATACGGGGCAGACTATCCGTCAAGTAGCCAAGGTCAGGTAGAATGCGCATGCCTTCAAAAGAAGTAACAGGCGTACGAGTTGCCGCTACCGTAAACGTCTTCATCGGCCGGATGCCCTCGCGAAAAATCGTGTGTTGAAAGATATCGTAAGGGGCCGTCAGTTCCGTATTGTAGACGCCGTCCATGATCAGGAGAGCAACGTTGTAGACTTTCTCGTCGGGGTCAGAGAAGTCTGAAGCGGACGGCATAGTCGTAACGGTTTCTGTTTTTTCGGTGAGGGCTTCTGGAGAACAAGCCGTTATTAGAACGAGAGATAATAGTAATAAGTAACGCATTTGGTAAAGATCGGAGATTACTGCTTAATTGCTGTAAGGAGTTAAAAACTTCCACAGCTTATTTTCTATAAACCCACCTCAAAACGTAACAAACCAATCATAAAGCATCATAGAAAGGTGTCAAAAGGAACACTACAGCCTGGCTGCTAGTCTCCTGCTGACCTTAACCCATCAATTCTACCGTTATGTGCCACCGCCTTATCTTGCTGTTTGCTTTATGCTTGTTTAGCAAGCTATCTTTTGCTGCCGACCCTTTCAATGCAGCTCTTTTTGAATCGATCATCCACAACGAAATGCGCGGCGAGGCCAAAGGCTACGCCTTTGTCATTGTTAACCGCGACGGCTTTCAAAGTCGGGTAGTTGGCGGTTGGGCGCAAGACCCTGCGGATGGCAACGTCCGCATGTCCACCAAAATGCCCAGTTGTATCGGCTCGGTGAGCAAAATGCTTTCCGGCACCGCCTTGCTACAGCATTTCCGCAGTCGCGATGATGGTACGGTAAACGAATGGCTCGACAAGCCAATTATCGATCAACTCCCTCCGCGCTGGCGAGAGGCCGTTGATAATAGTGTACTGGAGATCACCTTCCGGCAATTACTACAGCACAAAAGTGGTATTCGGCAAGCGGACGGCACCACCGAAATGAAAACGAATTGTAAGAAGATGCAACTGCTGTGCGTACTGCGTGATGGCATCCAGCCCGGTGATCTTAATGACCGCTCTTACAACAACTTCAATTTTAAAGCCATTACTTACCTCTTACCCCAACTGGCTTACCCCAACCGCTGCAAGGAAATCAGACAGCGGCACCACGGTAAGTCGCTGGAAGCCTTCAGCCAGGCAATTGTTGGAGAGTATAAGGAGCTCTATCTGGAATATATGCGGGAAGAATTCTTCCTCAAGATAAGTGCTTCCCTCCGGCCCAGCTGTTCAGTCGTTGATGAACTTGGAGCAAAGGGTTTTGCCAAGAGCTATAAGAACGTGGGAGACAAGACGGGGACCAACATTAACGGTTGCGCAGCCCAGGGATCCTGGTACATTAGTGCCGAAGATTTGGCGCAATACGCTTGCGCCCTTGCCTTCTCCCAAAAGCTCCAGGGGCCAACCATGAAAGGCCGGATTCTAAACCCTACGGAAGTAGACGATCGCTTACTCTGGAACAAGGTCATCTCCAAAGAAGCACTCGTTGCGGAAACGGGGCGTCGCGACTGGCTTTACCACGGCGGCACCCAGCAATCTTACCGTGCCGCATTGGTGCAGCTACCCTTTGGGTTTTACGGAGTGGGCTTAATCAATAGCGAAGAAAAATCCAGTACTGTTTTGGCGAATACGCTCTTTGATGCTTTTGTCCGCGCCACCCGCCCAGGCGGCAGCAATCCGGTGTACCACGGGATGACGGCTGCTAAGTACCAGCAGGTATCCACAGAACTGGCCAAGCACGATACCCGGATCAACCGGTTCGATTTTTACGAAGCTGGCGGTAAGGTCTTCGTTAATGCCCGCTTTACTCCGGCAAAAGGCAAAGATTGGGTAGCTAAGCACGGCCAAACGTCGGCCGAGTACCAGGCTTTATACGAAAAGTACCGCCCCAAAGGTTACCGCCCCACCTGGGTAGACTCTTACCGGATCAACGGGAAGACACGTTACGCCGTAGTGATGGTCAAAGAGAACAACGGCAATTCGGCGAAACACGGCCTTACGTTAGCTCAATTCCAGGAGCAGCTAAAAACCTACCGCAGGGACAATTATGAGCCGCTGGTGGTATCTGGTGTCGGGACCAGTAATGGCCGCCGCTTTACCGTTTTAGCCCGACCGAAGCGCGGGGATTGGAAGGTAAAAGGAGCCGTTCCGGCTAATAAGCTCGAAGAGGTAATGGATCAATCTGCCGAAAAAGGACTCTACCCCCATTCCATCGATGCTTATCGTATCAACGGAGAGCAACGCTACGCCGTTGTGTTCCGGGAGCGGGCAAAACCAATTCGCTATAAAGAAGGGCTTAGTGCTGCAGACTACCAGGGATTCTACGAAGGAATTAAGGCTCGTGGACACCGGGTAACCACCACGGTTGGGTATGTTACTGGTGGGCGGCAACGGTTTGGGATGTTGTATGCACAGTAATGAACTAATCGTTTAGCGGGTATAGCTCTTTTAACCTTCCTTGCACCTGCGTCCGCGCCCTGAAAATAGTAATTTAGGGCGCGGACGCAGGTGCAGGGAAGAATTAAAAGGCATTGATTTAAGCACAATAAATAGTTTATAGTAATTTAATAAATTATTTGTATTTTTTATTGAAACACCTTAACTTTGAACGCAAATCAAACCCATTACTAATGACTACCCAACAAGTTGCCGACCGACTGGTCGAACTGTGCCGTTCTGGCCAATTTGACCAGTGTTATCACGAATTATTCGCCCCCGATGCCGAGGCTCACGAGATGCCCGGTTTCCCAATGAACGCACACACAAAAGGCGTAGAAGCCTTACTTGAAAAGTCAGCAGCGTTTGCTGAGCAAACCGTAGAAGTACACGGCTTAACCGTTTCTGATCCCCTGGTACAAGGAGAAACCTTTGCTATCGGTATGATGATAGATCGTACCGACAAGCAGCGCGGTCGCAGTAAAGACCAGGAGATTTGTGCTTACGTAGTCAAAGATGGTAAAATCACGAGTGAGCACTTCATTTACGCCATGTAAGGAGTTGCTTCTTTAAGGGACGCCGTGAAAATAACTTACTGGTTTTCGGCCTGACGTTTTTGTTCCTGCTTCAATTAAAAATCCTTTGCATAGCACCGCTACGGAAATGATTTTTAATTGAAGTAGGGGCAAAATAAGACGGCCGAAAAGCGTAAGTTATTTTCACGGTGTCCCTAAGCAGCTTAAAATATAACGGCCCGGACTACTGGATGTAGTCCGGGCCGTTACATTTTAGAGGCTTGATTTAGGTTAGATGTTACCGAAGTACCGTTACATCTCCCCGGTACACCAACTTCACATTATCCAGGAATTCTACTTCGATGACGTAGACGAAGACGGCCGGGTTAACCGGTTTTCCGTTCTGCCCCGTTCCGTCCCAGAGTTGAATGCCGTCAAGGCAGTTGGGTTCAAAGTTGTCTTCTGAGAAGACAACACCACCCCAGCGGTCATAGACTTGAACAGAATTTACGCTGCGCACACCCTGGCAGGCGAAGATGCGGAAATCTTCGTTTCTACCGTCACGGTTGGGGCTGAAGACGTTCGGGATATAAACATTACGGTTTGCGTCTACTTCAACGAAAATATTCGCGAAAGCCTGACAGCCATTCGCGTTAGTAACCCGGAATTGGTAGTCGAGGCTCTCAAACGGATAGATCAATGGATTCCGGATGGTATCTGCACTAAGGAAGTCTGCGGGTGTCCAAAGGTATTCATAAACATCACCAGCAGGGCTGACGAGTGGATTGAGGCGGGTCAAGCTATCACCAAGTTCTATTACAATTTCATCCTGAAGGTCAATCAGAATTTCCGGAGGCTGGTTAACGCTGAAGGTTTGTTCTGCGGAACAGCCTACACTGTCAAACACCGTCACGACAACCTCTCCAGCGAAGGCCGTTCCTGTTTGCCCTACGGGCACCCGGAAGCCATCGTTATTCACAGAGAACGTAAAGTCTTCAATTCCGTTTGACGTACCACCAAAGGCAGTATCAATCAATACCGGAGTTGTTTCACCAAAGCAAAGTGGTTCTTCAATCGGAAGCACGCTGAAGATAATAGCTTCTGGTTCTCCGATAACATAGGTAAGGCTATCCTGGCAGCCCTCCACATCGGTGACCGTCACGCTGTACGCTCCTGGAGAAAGGTTTGTTGCCACAGATTCATCCGGGCCAGCAACGTTACCAGACCAACTGTAAGGGTTAGTTGCCAGGTCGTTGTTGTTAACACTACTGATGAATACATTGATCCGGCCGTTCATATCTCCGGCACAACGAACTGTTGCCGTTGTTGTTACGGGATCTACGGATAGGGTAAGGGGATCTGGCTGAGTAATGCTAAAGGTTTGTGTTCCCGGAGAACAACCATTGGCATCCATGATCTCTACCGTAAAGCCTGTACCAGCTCCAAGGCCATCAACGATGCTGTCCGTATCTGCAGATACGGACCAAGAATAGGTATAACCTGGCGTTCCACCACTAATGTTTACGGTAGCACTTCCGTCAGTAAGGCCGTTACAGCTTGCCGGATCAGCGATCACATCTACCATAAACTCTGCGGGGCTACGGATAGTATCCGTGAAGGATTCTGTACATATTCCATCGGTTACCCGAACGGTTACCGGGCCACGTGGAAGGCCGGTTTCTGTCGCCATTGTCGTAGAGAAGGCCGCTGTTCCGCTGGTGAAGAGGAAGTCATAACTACCTACGGTTCCGTCTTCGTACGCTGCAGTGAAAGTTGCCGTTCCGTCCATCGTCGCATCGTCGGGGCAACTTACAGGCGTGAGCTGCCACTGGCCGGTAATACGTGAGGGGTCTACCAGCGTAAAGGTGGTATCAAAGGGTGGCTGACAGCCATTAGCATCCGTGATGGTAACGGTGTAAGAACCGGCTCTAAGATTAGTAAAAGCTGGGTTGGTCGTTGGCACTCCGTTAGGGTCAGTAGACCATACGTAGTTATAGGTACCGTCTGCGTTCGCCGTACCTCCGCCAGGATTAAGGAAGATGCTTCCGTTAGCATCATCAGGACATTGCGGATTATTAACCGTGAAGCCATCCAGGAATACTTCGCCGGGGCTGACTACGGTTCCGATGCCCTGGGCCACACAACTATTAGAAGTGAGAACTTCTACAATATAGTTACCAACGGGAAGATTACCGAGAGTAGACGCCCCTGAAGCCACCGGAGCACCTCGGGTTCCATCAGCGTTAAGCACAAACCAATCGATACGATCAATATCTGATCCTGCCGGTGGGGTAGCTACAACGGTAAGCAGACCATCATTGTCTCCCGGACAGGAAATGAAGCTCGTATCTATGACACTAAGTTCAGCGCCAGCAGGAGCATTGATTCGGAAATTCACCGTATCCATACATCCGTTCTGGTCCGTTACGATTAAGACATAGTTCGTATCGGCGCTCAGACCGGTAAGGGAGTTGCCGGGGGTGATGGTGTCAATCGGCATATCCAGGCTATCGTTCACGAAGCGAAACTCATAAGGCATAGTACCTCCGGAAACAGCAGCCATTACTGTACCGTCGTTGCCCGTAGTACAGGTTTCGTTGGTGATGGCAAGGTTTTCGTCTATTTCCAGTTCCAAAGGTTGAAAGACCTCAAAGGTGTCGATCGCTTCACAGCCCATTGCAGGATCTTGGTCGTCCAACACGACTACATAGCGCCCGGCATCGAGGCCAGTAAATTCAAAGGGGATAGAGTTGTCAAGAATCGTCTGTGTAGGTACAATTACGGTACCTGCTTCATCAAACAGGGTCACTTCGTAAGGAAGAATAGCCACGGCTCCGGCAAATGATCCATTTACCCGGATTACACCATTCGCCGCATCAAAACAAGTAACAGAGTCAACTTCGGAATTAATGAATAATTGCTTTTGCGCATCGACTACAAAGTTGGCAGTATCCCGACAACCATTGACGTCTGCCACAATGACGGCGTATTCGTCAGGAATAAGGTTATTACGGGTAGACATTGAAACATCATCATCCGTTCCCAGAGTGCCTCCCCACATGAAGTCGTAGGGTCCGGTGCCACCGTCAGCAGTGATAGTAATAATACCATCGGGAGTATTGGTACAGGTTGCACTACTTACTGCATCATCGGGGTTGTCGGGGCGTACTCGGACGTCAGAAGGTTGGTTGAGGTTACCCCGGTCATCACTGGCACACCCTTGGGGAGAGGTAACAGTGACTTCGTACTGGCCGGAAATCAATCCGGTGCGGACATCGCCAGTTTCCGGGCTTCCTTCCCAGACGAAGGTATAACCTGAGTCTAGTGGAGAAATTACTTCTACTCCATTCTCAAAGACGACGGCGCGGACGGAGCCATCACTAAATCCATTACAGCTCGGCGGACTAACCACCTCTACATTTACCGCAATGGCAAGGCCTGTTTCTACTTCTATGGTATCAATCACAACATCACCATCTGCAGCCTCCACCCTTACTGCATATTCTGCATCTTCAAGGCCAAAGAAGTCAAGTGAAGCAGGGTTTCCTGTCCGAGTTCCTCCTCCACTGAATATTGCTTCTGGTACAGGAGCAATCCGGCGGATAGAAAAAACGTAGGGGTCGTCTCCTCCCAGGGCTTCAGCAGAGATACTACCGTCGTTTGCTCCATCACAACTTTCGTTTGTTCGGTCGAGCGTAACTAAAAAGGCCTTATCAGTGACCACAACAGAACCAGAATTCACGACCAAAATACCGTTTTCAGCGGGCACACGCGTATATTCTGTAGAGTTTAAAGTGGCCTGTAGACTGCTCTGATCCCCAATGCTTCCAATAATAGTAAAGCAAACAGTGAAGACAACATCTCCATCCGGAATGGTGGCACCTGCTCCCGTAAAATCTGAATATACGAGTAATGCTTCTCCAGGGGGCTGTACGGGAGGGCCGGTAGCGACTACCGCCGAGGGCAGCGCCGGGTTGAAATTACTGACGTTATCAAACTGAAGTACCGCAGGGTCGAATTCCAGCCTAAACTGAAAACCGGCGATATCAATAAAATTCTCTCCTGTCACTTCCACGCAAACTTGGTCTCCGGGCAACCCCCGCTCCTGGCCAATATTGAATACAAGTGGAAGCGGACAGCCCATTGGGTGGTTAACCACGACGTTGTTAACCAGACTACAGCCAACGCCGTCGTCATCGATAGAAATTGTGTAATTACCAGCCGTGGGAACCTGATAAAAGATTGGTGCATCATGACGAATCTGGCTAGCGGGGGTAAGGATCACGCCTCGCTCACCAGTCACAACGTTCACAATGTCGATGTTATAGCCGGTTCCGCCACGCAGTTCAGGTGCTCCGCCCCGGATTTCAAAAGTACCATCACAACCTGTCGGTGAGGCATCTAGATTTGCTAGGGTAATGGGGTTAAGGTAAGCAACGGTAAAAGTCTGGTCGGTAGAAACATTCACACAGGACCCTACAGGACTGCCTTCGTATACGGCTTCTCCAGTTACTGGATTTACGTCATCAAAAGTGATAGGAGCGAGGGTTAGTACCACCGGTGTTGGCTGAGCCATTGCATCGGGGAACAACCCAGGGATCGTGAAACCTCCTACATTATCATTGGCCACCGTTAGCGTATAGTCTCCAGTCTGGTAGTTTGCCGGAACAGCGATTGCCAAGTCATCGAAAGGGTTCAAACCGTTATCTGCCACACAGGCATCGTTGCGAATGTCCGAAAGTAGCGGACCAGACTCCAGTATTGGCACACAATTATAGAAAGCATAGCCTACGCCAGGCGTTGTAGCAGCATTGGGATCTCCCGAAAGATCTTCAGTGCCGTTTACGTGGCTGACCGTAAATTGGTCATCAGCACAAAGGAAAATAGTATCTGGCCGGGCCGAGTAAGGCCTTACGTCAGAGGTGTTGAGGTTAGTACCAAAACTATTGCTCTCCATCATAAAGCCAGAGAACTCATTGACTTCTCCAGCGTCGTTACAATCCATCTTTTCCCAAGCAGGGCGGTTATCCTCCACTTTCGGGGCGGTGATGCTCACCGGACGCTGGGCCAGCAGGCCGAGCGGAGCCAGCAGGCAACAGATGAAACAGAGCAGAAATAAAGAACGGAAGGTAGAACCGTGATGCATACCGAAAAAATTCAAAGCGAAGCGCCCCGTGAGTAAGGAGCAGGGAGACGTGTTAACGAATGGTCTTCTCCGGAGTCTACCGGAAAAGGCCACAAAGGTACAGCCTAAGGAACGTTGATTACCCCATAGAAAGTGCGGAAAGGAGATGTTAAAAAAAAAGGTCCGTGACGTTGCACCGTCCGGACCTTATATTGTAGCTTTCTAACTACTTTGTAATAACTGGAATCTAGGGCGCTATGCGCCAAAACAAAAACCTTTCAGGAGGCGGCGAAAAACCAACAATTCGCAGGCCTCAAAATTGAACACGCTTTTTGGAAAAACTCGTTAGAGAAAGTTGCACCTTTCCCTTTCGATATTCCAAAGGTAGGTAGGGGTGGGGGGGTGGTACCACCCCATATTGATGGGGTGAGCCTGGAAAGTGAGTGTTTACGTAGGTTTCTTGGCAATTAATTTCTTGCCCAGTCCTCAAAACTGAGCATTTCGTACCATTAAAGAACTTAAACGGTAGGTGCGACCGTAGGTGCGGGGAAGAGGTTCCTGCTACGTCTTGACCTGATTCAGACCTCCCTGGCCGTAAATCCAAGCCTCGCAAAGTCCGTATAGAAGTCCGGATAACTCTTTCCTACCACATCAGGATTTTCAAGTTGGATCGGGTGTAATAAAGCTAAAGGAGCCAGGGCCATCGCCATTCGATGATCATGGTATGTCATAAAGGTTGGGGTGCCAGAAACGGTGAAGTCCGCCCTACCCTCTTGTCCAAAAAATTGCTGCCCTTCGTCAGCTCCACTCATGTGGGCCGGAATTTTGTATAGGGAAATACCTAGTTTACCCATTTCCGTTTGCATTGCTTTTACTCTATCTGTTTCCTTAATAAATAATGTTTGCAGCCCGCTGTAAAGCGCCTGAACCCCAAGACCGGCACAGGTCGCCATCAGTGTTTGCGCAATATCGGGGCAGTCTACGAAGTCTTGTTCGAATAAAGGTGGCACGACTGCATCGGCAGATTTCATGATCCGAAGCCCCGCATCATTGAAGTCTGTAGAGACGCCAAACCTTTGATAAAGTTCCGCTACTATGGAATCTCCCTGAACACTCTCTGAAAATAGGCCATCAATTTGCAAATCAGCCTCCGCAGCCAAAGCTGCAATGCCATAATAGTAGCTTGCAGCAGACCAATCCGCTTCAACGGTAAACGCCCGAGCTTGGTAGGCTTGAGGAGCGACAACGATCGTTTGTCCTTCCCAGTTGCTTTCTACTCCAAAATGAGCCATCAAGGAGAGGGTCATTTTGATATAGGGCACCGAAACAATATTCCCCTCCAGACGAAGGCGTAGCCCTTTAGGCAAAGTAGGAGCAAGCATCAACAGGCAGGAAATATATTGACTACTGGTATCAGCGGCAATGGTTAGTTCGCTGGTACGATCTAACGCTGACTGGCCAATACGCAAGGGAGGATAACCTTCGTTTTCGGTATATTCAATATCGGCTCCAAGCTCGCGGAGGGCATTCACCAAAATACCAATGGGCCGCTCTTTCATCCGTTGGCTACCGGTAAGGATCTGATGGCCCGGCCTACGACTGAGATAGCCCGTTAGAAAACGAAAAGTTGTACCGGCAGGGCCAGCATCAAGTACCTCCTCTTCGCTAGCCAGTAGTTTTTCCAAGCGGACTGTATCATCCGCCGCGGCAAGTCGATGGATAGGAAAGTCTCCTTCCGTCAGTGCCCGAATGATGAGTGCCCGATTCGCGATGGACTTTGAGCCCGTGAGTTCGATGTGCCCTTTAAGTGGAGTGCCAGGATGGCTTAGTTCGTACATTTCCTTAATTTTGATATCGCCTTTGAGCTTTTGATTTTTGATCACAGCGCTGACGGCAAAGGTAGCCTACCTCAACCGCTCGACGGTACCTCAATTTGTTGGTTAACGACGATGCCCAACCCACTTTGCTACTTCAAAACCCTTACTTTCACCTGCGGCCGCGCCCTAAAATAATGGAAGAAGGGGAAAAGTAATGAAAGGCAAATCCTTCTCAGCACCGGAAACGCTCGCTTAGACAAAACGTCAGAAAATGGAACGAGTGCCTACCACATAACGTGATCGCCAAAGAGCTCAGAATAGCGCTGAGAGCTTCTTATTTCAACTGATCATCGAAATCATCAGCGATCATTTCCTTCAGAAACACGTTCTTTACGACGAAAACCAACATCAAGCGAAAATGAATAAGAAGTCTTTAACCATCGTTGCCGTCCTTTTAGCCCTCCTTTTTCTCGGCTCCCTGGCCTGGGGCATCAGCCGTAACAGTGCTGCCGGAGAGCTAACGGCGGAAAACGAACAGATTAGTGCAGAAGCTGAACAACTCACCATTCTGCGGGCTAAACTCGAAGCTGAAGTGGACAGTCTCGGTACCGCCTATGAATCTGCCGTAGCCGACAAAGAGAGTCTTCAGGGTCAGCTTACAGAAGCTCAAGCGACAGCCAAAGCTGCACTTTATGATATGCGCAAGGCCCAAAGGTCCCGTAAAAACGATAATGAGGTAGCTTATAAGATGCGCCTGGAAATCGAAGACCTTATCAGTGCCCGAGCCAATCTTGAAACCCGCCTTGCGGAAGTAGAGCAGGAACTTACGACCCTCCGCAAGGAAAATGTCACCCTCCGTCAGGACCTCTCTTCCACCAAGACTGAAGCCTATAACTACGCCAAAAAGAGCGAGAACCTGGAGACCATGACCAAAACCATGGAGAAACAGATCACTGCGATGACGCTCGGCGCCTTCAAAGCCACTGCCATTCAGGTCGACATGTATAAAGGCAAGAAAGGAACCAAGGTAACTGCCGACGCCAGCCGCGTAAAGCGCATGGCCGTAAGCTTTGACCTGACCGACGTGCCGGATAAGTACCTTGGTGTTCGCCCTATTTACCTTGTCCTGACCAATCAGGCTGGCACTCCTGTCACCTCCGAGAACCCCGTTCGGGCTAAAGCTATCGTTAATGGTGCAGCGATGGACATCATCGCCTTAGAAGGCCGCGACGTAAATCTCGAAAAAAATCAACGTCTTAGCTTCACCCATGATCTGGACGTAAAACTTGCCGCTGGTGCTTATCGTGCCCAGTTGTTTACCGACATTGGCCTGCTGGGCGCTGCGAATGTGAACCTTCGGTAGCACTAAGGCTGCACAGGTTGCAGGTTACAAGTTTAATCTAACCGGTAACCTGCAACCTGCAACTTGTACTATCTTTGCCCCCCGCCGACCAAAAACCACGGACAACATGGTGTTTTTAGAATTTGAAAGACCTCTTGAGGAACTCTACGACAAACTTGAGAAAGTACGCGAAGTAGCAGAAGACGGAGTGGTGGACATGTCAGAGACCATCCAGGACCTGGAGGCCCGCATTAAACAAGTCCGCAAAGACATCTACGGTAACCTTACAGGATGGCAAAGAGTGCAGCTCAGTCGCCATCCGGAACGGCCTTACACCTTGTTCTATATTAGACAAATGTGTCGCAAGTTCGTAGAACTGCATGGAGACCGCTACTATGGTGATGACAAAGCCATCGTAGGCGGTATTGGAAATATGGACGGACAAACCGTGGTTGTCATCGGCCATCAGAAAGGCGTCAACACCAAGATGCGGCAATACCGCAATTTTGGCATGGCCAATCCTGAAGGTTACCGCAAGGCCCTGCGCCTGATGAAAATGGCGGAACGCTTCAACTTGCCCGTTGTATGCCTAATTGATACGCCCGGAGCCTTTCCAGGCATCGAAGCTGAAGAGCGTGGCCAGGCCGAGGCCATCGCCAGGAACCTCTTTGAAATGGCTCAGCTGCGCGTACCGATTGTTTGCGCAGTCATTGGCGAAGGAGCTTCTGGTGGCGCCATCGGTATCGGCCTGGGAGACCACGTAATGATGTTGGAGAACACTTGGTACTCCGTAATTAGCCCGGAGAGTTGCAGCTCTATCCTATGGCGTAGTTGGGACTACAAAGAGCAAGCCGCTGACGCCCTGAAACTTACCGCCGAAGACATGCTAGGTTTCGGTATCATTGATGAAATCATCAAAGAGCCTCAGGGCGGTGCACACGCCGGCCCAGAGGAAATGGCAAAGAGCCTTAAGCGACAGCTCAAAAAAGCAATCGCTATGCTCCAGGCCAAAGATATTGACCAGGTCATTGAAGAGCGTATTAACAAATACTCGGAAATTGGCCGAGTGGAAAGGGCCGGGTAATGGGCTTCTTCTCCGACATAAAGGATAGGTTTTTTAATCGCCGCTTAAAGGAAGACGCGATCCCCGTCCGTAGCCGGCCTGGTGGCCAGGCTATTCATCCGTCAACGGCCAAAGAAATCACCATCTTGTTTCTTGCTGATTCAGCCGAAGACCGCAAAGCCGTAGATAAATGGCGGGACGCAAATATGGAAACAGGCCGAAAAATTAAGGTTATCGGGTATTTCGAACAGGAGGTTGGCTCTACCAGCTTTGACTTTACCATCGTTTCCGTTAAAGACCTAAACTGGTACGGCATCCCTGGAAGCGAAGAGGTCAGCCGCTTCCAATCGGAAAACACCGAATTGTTGCTGCGCCTAGGACCTACAAAACATAAAATACTCGACTACCTTGCGGCAACAAAGTCTGCGGCCTTAAGAGTAGGTCCGTTTTCCGAAGACGCTCAACATCCTTACCAATTACAGTACGACGCAAGGAACAGCCCTAAAATAAAGGACCAGTTCGCGGCTATCGCGCAAATTTTCAGCTTTACGAATGCTCACTAATCTCCCCCAATTCAGTGGCACAGGCGTTGCCCTAATCACGCCCTTCACGGCTGAACTTTCTGTTGACTACCCGGCCCTCGGCAACCTCATCAATTATGTCATTACCGGTGGGGTGGACTATGTTGTTTCCCTTGGCACCACCGGAGAAGCCATTACGCTTAGCTCTCAGGAGTGTCGTGATATTCTCGATTTCACCATTCGACATGTTGACGGGCGGGTACCAATTGTAGCCGGTTTCTTTGGGGGCAACTATACCGACAGGTTAGCAGAGCGAATAAAGGGGTACAATTTTGACGGTGTGGCGGGTATCATGTCCAGTAGCCCGGCCTATAGTAAGCCACCTCAGTCGGGTATCTACCAGCACTTCATGCGGGTGGCGGATGCCAGTCCGTTACCAGTGATCATCTATAACGTTCCTGGCCGGACCAGCAGCAATGTATTGCCAGAAACCATCCTTAAGCTCGCCGAAAGTCACGAAAACTTCGCAGCGGTTAAAGAAGCCAGTGGAATAATTGGACAATCCGTTGAGATCCTAAAACATTGCCGCAAGGATTTTGGAGTCCTTTCCGGAGACGATCCCATTACAGCGCCCATCATCGCTATGGGCGGTCATGGTGGCATCAGTGTGATCGCGAATGCATTGCCTGCCCACTTCAGCGGCATGGTCAATGCAGCACTAGCAAGCGACTTCCCCCGGGCGCGCAAACTTAACTTCGACATGCTGGAGGTTCACCCACTCCTTTATGTAGAAGGCAACCCCGTTGGCATCAAAGCAGCTGTTTCCATGTTAGGGCTGTGCCGCAATTACCTGAGGGTGCCACTCGTTCCCCTTTCGGAGCCTAAGCGGGAGCGGTTGCGGAAGCTGCTGAGCCAGGTGCCGGATTTTAAGGTGTAGACCATTTGGCGAGCGCGCAGGATGCAAGGATGGTTAAAGGGCAAGGGGTCGAGGGCTTGTAGCCCGAGTCTTAACGCTATGAGGCAATAGACTTTAGGAATTTCTCGCTTTGCGGCCTGATGCTCGGGCTACAAGCCCTCGACCATTGTGAACCTCCACCCTGCACCTGCGTTCTCGCCATCACAACCAACATTCCCATGCGTTACTTGAAGATCACCGGCATTTTCCTGTTTATCCTGATTCTAATTCCGATCCTTGCCGTATCATTTTTTGGCGGGCCTATTGCTAAGGCGGTAGTGAAGTCCTTAAATAATCGCCTACAAACGGAAATTAAAGTTGCTGATTACGACGTCTCTTTCTGGGCAAACTTCCCCAGTCTTTCAGTTGACCTTTCGGATGTACAGGTCGCGGGTAGCGATGGCAGTGACCTGCTCATGGCCGAGCAACTCAGTTGCTTACTGGACCTAAGAAGCCTTTTCGGAAACAAAATTCGCGTAGATGAGGTCATTGTATCCGATGGCAGTCTGAACCTGATTGTAGATGTAGATGGAAACTCCAACTACCAACTCGCTGGTTATACTCCCATTGGTGAAGAAGTGCCGGTGGACCCCGACGCCAAAGCCACTGAATTTGCCATCGCAGACGCCCGCTTCAACGGGATGGAAATCAGTTACCGCGACGCCCAACTCCAGGTCTACCTCAACGGTAATATAGACCGGCTGAGTTTCAGCGGGGATTTCGGTGCTGACGAATACCTGCTCGCGACCGATGGCCTACTTGACATCTATCACCTCGACCAGGAAGGTACCCGCTACCTCAACGAAACACAAATGACGCTGGAGGCACAAACCCGTGTGGATAACTTAGTGGGCACTTATACTTTCGCGCCGTTAAAGGTAGAGACCGGAGACCTTGAGCTAAGCATCATCGGAGACCTTACGCCAACTAAAGACGGACTGCTAACGGATCTGCGGATCGAAAGCCAGTCTGGCAGTCTCGAAGATGTCATAGAGTTGATTCCGCCCGCTTACGCCGGCAACCTTGGCGAGTTAGAGACCCGCGGCAAGCTGGAACTTACCGGCAGCCTAAGTGGAGAGTGGACCGTGAGGCGATACCCAAAAATGGACGGTCAGCTCCTGTTCAGCGACGGCCGTGTTGGTAGCCCCCGGATGAACGTCGGGGCTAAAGACCTTAACCTACGTGCTCGTTTCGTTTACCTCGATGGGCCTACGGGTGGCGTTCAATCTTTTGCCATCGAAGAGCTTACTGGCCTTTTCCGGGGAGAACCCTTTGCTATGCGCCTAAGCGTAGAAGACCTGAATGACCCAAAGATTGACCTTTCTGCCAACGGCTCCTTCCCGTTGGGCAGCCTCCCGGCCATCATCGGAGAAGGGCCACTGACCAAAGGGGAAGGTTTTATGCGCATCAAAGACCTCCGCGTAGCGGGCCTCTACGAGGACATGCTTCGTCCGCGCCGAATGGGTAAAGTCTCAGCTGGAGGCAGCATCACTTTTGAAGATGGAGAACTTATATACAATGAGAAAAAACTAAGCTTTCCCTCGGGAACGCTACAACTGCGGGATAACGAAATGGAGCTGAACGACCTGGTATTTGAAGGCCCGGGCACCGAAATCAGCTTTACGGGAAAGGCAACTAATTTGATTCCCGTGCTCTTCGCCGACAGCCTTAACACCAATGATGCTGAACTACTATTCGACGCCAGGTTAACGGGAGAATCTTTTGATATCGACGAACTAATCCAACTCGGCGGACCAACCGAGGCAGAAGAAGAAAAAGCCGCCGCCGCTGGAAAAACGGACAGCCTACGGGCCAAAGCAGTTGCCCGCCGCGCTCAAATCACCGACCTGCTACGTGGCCGTTTTGACGCGGTAGTTGAAGAATGGAACTACGACAAGGTGGAAGGTAAAAACTTCCGGGGCCAGCTAATTTTCGCCCCGCAGCGCCTGGATGTTACGGGCATTACCGACGCTATGGAAGGACGGCTGGAAGTGGACGGCGAAGTCTACTTCCAGGAATTACTCCGCGTAGAGGGTCGGGTAAAGGCCATTAGTATTGACGCCGAAGAGTTCTTCGGGCAGAGCGACAACTTCGGCCAGGAAGTGCTAACGGATGACAACATCAGAGGAAAGATGAACGCAACCTTATGGATTCAATCCTACTTTACGCCGGAGAACGAAATGGATTACGAAAAGCTACACGTTTTAGCAGGGGTAGACATTGCCAACGGTGAACTTCGCGATTTTAAAATGCTGGAAAATTTCGCCTTCGCCCTCAAGGCCGGAGACCTAGAGCGCGTTCGTTTTACCCGTCTGCGTAACTTCTTTGAAATCGTAGACGAGACGATCTACATCCCCCGAATGTTCATCCAGTCCAGCGCAGCAAACTTTGAGATCAGCGGTAGCCATACCTTCAATCAGTACCTAGATTATTTCATCAAGGTAAATGCAGGGCAGGCGATCAAGAATAAGATTAAGAAGCACGACGATGCGCTGGAGATTCTGCCCGCGCGCCGTAACGGCTTTTTCAATCTTTATTATACCGTAAAAGGACCGTTGGAAACCTTTGAAGTCGAGAGTAATAAACGAGCCGTAAAGAATGACTTCTCCCGAAGTGAATACCGAAAGGAGCGAGTACGAAAAAGGTTAGAAGAATTATTTGCGGAACCGATCGAGTTACTGGAGGCTGAAGCAGGTACGGAAGATAAGGGGATGGAGTAAGTAGTTCAACCTATATCAATCTGAAGTATCTTCCATAAAGGGAACACAGATTTCCCAGGCCCGGAATATTGCCTCGCTTGCGGCCTTGAGTTCTTCAGCTGAGGTGTAAAGCTCGGTTGCCAGTTTTGGGCGTTTGCGGCCTAGGTCAGCATCGGCATCCTTCTCCATCTTTTCACTCATGGCAAGCAGAAACTCAGCCAGGGCATCGTAGCGAAGATCACCGAGTCGTTCGGCGAGTTGTGTCCAGTCGTCTCCGAAGAGAGACAAGGCCTTTTTGTGGATCATATTCTTTCCTTCAGGGTCGCTAGGAGTTCCTCCTGCTTTCCTTCACTGGCAATAAGAAATATTGGGAGAATGGCGGATTTTCCGTCCTTGAGCGTAAGTTTTAGATCGCGGATATTGGACCGTTCTACCGTTGCGATATCTTCTAAAGCGATGGCTTCTTCATCTACCTTTTGGGTAAGACTCCAACGAAGGTGCGTTTCGTCGATACGTGCGTAGCGATCACAAGCACCGCGACTGGCATTTTCATGGCGGTAACCAATGTAGGCCAATACCGCTCCGATGATAAGGTAGATAACCCCCAAGCCGAGGTGCCAGTAGCTGTGCTCCTGGTCCGATGCGTGCCAATCGGTAAAGAAGAGGAACCACTGCTGGCCAGCGGCGAGTAACAGCAAGAAAGCACCTAAAAACAGGAGGAAGTGAATCCACCGATCTTTCGGTTCAGCGTGATGCTCGGAATGGTAGGTGTAACGTAGTTTCATCTTAGCGGGGGTAAGATACGTTTTAAAACTTTCATTGCACCTGCGGCCGCGCCCACGATAAAGCCTAGCGCACAAATACAATTTTCCCCACCGCACTATTACTACTGTTCAGGCCAAAGCGTCCGTTACTGGAAGCAAATACCAGATATACGCCGGTGGTAACGCGCCGGCCGTTATAGTCCGTACCCGACCAGACATATTGCCCTCCAGTAGCCGTCCCCTCATCGACGAGCTTGCCAGAAAGGTCGGTGATCTTCACCCGCGCATCCCGCGCAAGGCCAGTAATGGAAACAGGACCAGTATAACCGGGCTCTACGGGGTTAGGGAAGATAACCAATTCATTAGCAAAGGTTGTTGCCGGAGCGGAGGTAGCACCATCGCGATAGCTAATGATACCGAGTTCGGTGCCGAAGTAGACCACACCGGTATTGGGATCAATGGCGATATCACGTACAATGTTGTCCAGTAGCGGGCTGTTGCCCTGGTCGAAGAAAAGCAGCTGGTCTCGGCCGTCGGGCGAAAGCAGGTAGGCTCCACCGCTGGTACCCACCCATTTTCGGTCTCCACCGTCTACGGTGATGGACCTGATTTCTTCCGTTTCCAGCAAAAAGCCTCCAAAACCTCCGGCCTCCACAATGGGGCGATCTCCGATACAATTCTCTGCTTCCAGCGCATCCTGGCAAGAAAAGATCACAATACCCTGGCTGGTACCTACCCAAACATTGCCCCTCAGGTCGGTTGTGATGCTGCGTACATTATTGCTGGGCAACTCACTATTGTTGGCCGTGATCCGGCGACAGCGATCATCGTTCGGGTCGAGCGGAGTCCCCATCGGGTCGGTTACGGTAATACCACTACCGGCGTTGGTGGAGTGTGCGACCCAGATCAGACCTTGTTGATCAATCTCAATCAGGATGGCTTCATTGATGCCGCAGTCTTCCCCGATGGCCGCCCACTCTCCTTCGGGGCTACGAACGCTGATGAAATTATCATCTTCGGAAAGACCATTGGCGAAGTAGGTGAAGCCTTGCTCATCAGTTACCGCACCCGTTACGCGTACGCGGCCTGGGCCAGCGTCTGGGCTAAGACGCAGGCTGCTATTGGTTTCATCGAATAGCGTGCCGGTCTCGGCGCCCTCATCCCAAAGGACAGCGCCTTCGAATGCGGAACTGAACCAGTGCCGGTCGTTTACCTTATCGTAGTGAACGTCGATGATGGCGGCAACATCGTCATCTCCCCCCATCTCTTGATTGGGCCCCAGAAAAACATCGCTATTATTTCGGTTGTAGAATGCCCATTCACCGTCCTTGAAGCGGTAGGCCCCTCCAAAGTTAAAGCGAGCGCTGAAGTTATCGTCCAGTACACTTGGGGCAACCCAGAGAGAAGTCCCGTCGTGCAGCAAGCGGTAATTATCATCGGTAAGCGGGCCGCTGTATTCGATTTCATTGCAGTTGCCATCGTTCTGGTTATCGAGGTAGCGGATACGAGGGCTGGTGTTGTTTTCTCCAAACCAGATGCGCCCAAACTCGTCTTCAATTACGTAATTAGTATTGATGATGCATTCACCGAAGATACGTCGAACAACCCCATCGTCCTTCAACAACATGAGCTGGCGGTTACTACATTCTCCGTCTGTACAACGATAGCCCGCCAGGAGTAGTCGGGGGCCTACGCTGAGGTACTGCAGGCGCCAGTCACGCTCATCGTCGGTATCAAAGAAAAGGGTGGCGGTATCACCATCAAGACGGTACACATCTTTGTTTACGCCAAAGTACAGCTTGTCTTTGTAGACATTCATAGCCGTACTTTCGTAATCTCCTGGCAAACCAAAGTCCATCCCCATCAGGTTCCAGTTTCCGAAGTCGTTTAGGTTGACATTCTCGCTAGGAGCCCGATAGACCCCCTCTTCAGTGGCCGCATAGATAAAGCCATCATGAATAGCCGTGCCTTCCACCCGAACCCCCGTGAAGGTTGTAAACAGGAAGGTTTCGTCGTCAAGGCTCAGTGCGGAAACACCGTAGCCCGCTGCGAGGTATACGATATTATTCTCCCCGAAGTACATATCGTAAATCTGCTTATCACCACTGAAACTAAAATTATCTATTTGACGGAGTGTAGAAAAGCGCCCGTTCTGTAGCAGGTCGATGACGCTGTTCTCATAAACGATGATCAGCGTTTCGGTGGGGCGGTGATAGCGAATGAGGCGCACGCGGGCTTCCGCCAGCCCGTCTTCCCGGGCTAAGCGAGAGATACTGAGATCTTCTTTATCAAGGTAAAAAAGCGCCTTACCAGTGGTATAGATGATGGAGTTTTCACTTTCCGTCACGTAGGTACCGAAGCGATAAGACTGTAGCGTCCGCCACTCTCCGAGGCTATCGGCCGGAGCACGGAGGCTATCGGTTTGAGCACCGAGGCCAACCGTAATAAAGAGAAAAAGGAAAATCAGATAGTTCTTCAGACACATAACGCAAAGGTAATAAGGGAGGGAAGGGATTAAGTAGTAAAAGGTAAAGGCCTGTTTGCACCATTAGATACGTTGAAAGCGTCGTTTGTAGTCTGTCTCGGGAAGATTCGTCGGCAAGGTTACACAGTTTCCTCCTTATCTTGGCCCCAGGCTCGTGCGGCATCAAAATCGCATATCCATTATCGCTTATCGAACCTTCTCTTACTTCTGACAACGAACACCTACGCAAGTGGCGTCTTATCCTTGGTCAAAAAGCCGAGCAGCCGGGTGATGCGCCCATCGACCTACCTGGCCCTCTGGCTGGCATGGACGCCACGCTGGAAGCACTCTACGCCGAGCAAGACCGTAAGGGAGGACTAGGCCACTCCAGCCCAAACGTAAACCGTTGGCTGGGGGACATCCGGAAGTATTTCCCGACCGACACCGTACAATTGCTCCAACGCGATGCGTTGGATCGCCTGGGCCTCAAACAAATGCTGCTGGAACCAGAGTTGCTGGACACCATTGAGCCCGACGTTCACCTCATCGGTACATTGCTTAGCTTGAAAAACTTGCTTCCGGACCGTAGCAGAGAAAGTGCTCGGGCCGTGGTAATGAAGGTAGTTAAGCAGATCGAGAAACAACTGAAGCGCCCCATAGAACAAGCCATTTCTGGTCGTAAACGGCAGCACAACCGCAACCGCCGCCCTCGCCCACAAGACATCGACTGGGACCAGACCATCCGGGTAAACATGAAGCACTACCAGCCGGAGTACAAAACGGTACTACCGGTAAATTTACGTGGACTTTCCCGTTCAAAAACGGGGCTAAAACACATCGTTCTGCTCATCGACCAGTCTGGCTCTATGGCCGCATCGGTTGTTTATGCCGGCGTGCTTTCTTGCATTTTGGCGAGTATTCCTGCGCTCAAAACCCACATTATTGCCTTCGATACAAGTGTAGTAGACCTTACGGATCAATTACCAGACCCCATGGAACTGCTCTTCGCCATCCAACTCGGTGGCGGAACGGACATTCGCCGAGCACTGCGCTATGCGGAACAACTCAATACCGCACCCCAGGATACAGTGATGATTTTGCTCAGCGACCTTTTCGAGGGAGGTTCCGTAGATGGAATGTTGGCAAGCGTTCGCCGACTACAGCAAAGCGGGCTTACCTTCTTGCCCCTGCTTGCACTGAGCGATGAAGGCGCACCAGCCTACGACAGGGAGGTTGCCGCCCAACTGACGGAGATGGGGCTTACGCCCTTCGCGAGTACGCCAGGGGCGTTTGCGGAGGTATTGGCAAAGGCTTTGTATGGGTGATTATCCTTCTGAACTTGGAAGTATAAATCTAATTAGAAACTTGTATCAATCACCCTAAGCCGTTTATACTTCCCAGTCTTATATTTTCGCTGTCCGAAGAGCTTATAGATCAGGAAGCCCGTGCCTACTGCAGTCAGGGAGGTCATCAGGTCACGCCGGCCGTACTGGGTGGTGGGGTCGCCGTCGGTATTGTAGCCAACGCCAGCCCAAAATGACCAACCAACGCCAAAGGTCATCATTCCGTAACCAATAGCAGCTCCCGCCGTTTTACCACGGTGAACGGTGTCAATTTCATCGAGCATCACGAAGCGGTCGTTGATGATGAGGGCCTGGATGTCGGGCCGCATTTCACGAATTGGGCCTTCTTGCCAAAACTTATCACCTTTCATTCTGAACTTCAACCGTTCGCCCTCATAGATGCGATCCGATTGTGAAGCCGTGAGTTTTTCAAAGAGCATCACCTTTTGGGCGGTGACGCAGGTGCAAAAGAAGGTTAAAAAGAGCAGGGTAATTAGTCGCATGCTGGAAAGATAGGCTGAAAAGCAAAAT